>JASGDR010000669.1:0-10544 GCA_047607095.1 Caulobacter sp. | reverse complement strand
TGAAGGTCGATTCCCGGTCGTCCAACGTGACGCCGAACATTCCCGGCTCCAGCGTCATCCAGAACGAGGACAGCGGCTGCTTCACCGCGCAGGTCAGCGACGCCACCGCCAGGAGCATCTCGACCATCGACTTCGCGGGCGCGATCAAGGCCGTGGTGCCCCAGCTGATCAACTCGATCCCGGCCAGCGGCGACCTGGGCAACGGCATCGTCTTCGAATGGGGCCTGGGGGATTCCGGCCTGACCTTCCCCAACAACAACGGCATCTCGGTGGGGATCACCGGCCGCGTCAGCTACAACGGCGTCTTCTACCAGGGCGCCGGGCCGGTCTCGCTGCCCATCCCGCCGGTTCCCGCCCCGACCGACGCGCACTACCTGCAGACCTATGTCTCGGACTACGAGGTCAACGCCCTGCAGTGGGCCTTCCAGCAGGCCGGCCTGCTGAACTCGGTGGCGACGCCCGGGAGCATCCCCAATCCCGACGCCCTCAAGGTGAAGACCTATGTCGAGGACATCCACGAGCTGGCGCCCTACCGGGCCTACAACATGCAGGCCGACATCAAGCCGCTGATCGCGCCGGTCAGCCACTTCCAGAAGGTCTGGATGTTCACCCAGGACAACATCGACCGGCTGAAGAGCCAGCTGCCGATGAACGTCTGGCAGATCATCAGTGAGGGCCTGAACGGCAACTACTACATTTCCCAGATGACGCTCGATGAGGACCTGGCGCTCTACGGGATCGAGCAAAGCTATTTCGCGACGATCGAGGCCGGCGTCGCGGCGATGGCCATGGTCGACGAAAGCAGCATCCAGATGGTGCTGACCATTCTCACCCCGACCGAGCCCCGCCCGAACATCATCTTCAACGTCACCCGCACCGACATCCTGACCAACCTGGCGCTGGGGATCGCGGGCGCGGCCCAGACCATGAAGTTCGGCTTCTACAAGGTGACCTCGGCGGCGAGGTTCGTCTCCTCGACCATCCCGAACTTCCCGGGCGACCAGATGTCGTTCATCTGGAGAACGGTCGGCGACTTCAACTACAACAACACGCTGATCGAAATGGGCCAGCAAGGCGTGCCCCTGCCGATCATGAGCGGCTTCAAGTTCCTGCTCGACGAGAGCGAACTCAGCGTTCAGCAGGCCTACGTCTCGATCAAGACCAAGGTCCAGTTCAAGCCATGAGCGGCGCGGGCGCGGGGACGCCGCTCGACGACCGCGTGTTCGCCGGCAAGATCGCCTACGCCAGGACGGGCCAGTCCCCCGCCTGGCTGGATTTCGTCGAGCGACGGGACGGCAATGAGCGCCTGTACCTGCCGATCATGGCGGGCAAGGGCCAGGCGTCCGGCTTCCCCGCCACCGTCTACGGCCTTCCGGACGGGACTTTCCGCATCCAGATGCGCAATCGGATGTGGATCGCCCGGACGCCCCTGAGCATCATGCAGCTGCTGCCGGACATCGCCGACGCCGCGGTGCTGCGGCTGGCCGGGTCGCCCCTGGGCCAGAGCTGGGAGGTGCAGACCCCCGCGGGGTTCGTGCCCCTGGGCTACGATCCGGATCTGGCCGAGCCGCTGCTGACCACCAGCTTTCCGGGTCCGTCCTCGTTCGCCCCCGCCCTGGTCACGCCGTCGCTCGCCGAGCTGGCCAAGACCCGCGGCGCGCCCGGCGCCGACTTCACCTACGTTCGCCTGGACGGAGCCGAGTTTCCGGAGGCCGACCTTGCCGGGGCGCATTTCGACGGCGCCAGCCTGCTCGGCGCCAAGCTGGCCGGCTGCGCCCTGAGCAAGGCGACCTTTGTCGGCGCCGACCTGGGCGGCGTGGTCTTCGACCGCGCCACGCTCGACGGCGCCGACATGACCCGCGCCCGGCTGGCCGCGCCGTCGTGGGGCGCCCCGCAAAGCGCCCGCAAGATCGTGCTGGCCGAATGCAAGGCCTCCGGCGCGGTGCTGGGCGGGCAGAAAGACAAGCTGGACTGCGCCGAGGCGATCCTGACCGACGGCGACTTCACCGGCGCCGACCTGCAGGGATGGAAGCTGGAGAAGGCCCAGCTGGGCCGCGCGATCCTGATAGACGCCAAGCTGACCGGCGCGGTGCTGGACGGCGCCGACCTGAGCGACGCCGTCGCCGTGCGCGGCGTCTTCCGCCAGGTCTCGATGCGCAACGCGCGGGCCTCGGGCGCGAACTTCACCCGCGCCGACCTCAGCGGCGCCGACCTCGGCCAGGCCCAGCTGGGCGCCCGGGCCTTCCTGTTCCAGATCGCCGCCTCGCTGGCCAAGGACCTCGACGACGAGGCCTATCCGGACCAGGCGGTGCTGGCGGCGTTCACGGCCAAGGGCGTGGTCCTGCCGCCGCAGTCGCCGATCACGGTGATCGCCCGCGGCGAGCGCTGGGAGATCGACACCGGCTCGGCCCTTTACCTGCTCCTGGCCTCTGACCTCGGCATCGAGGTGTTCCTGGCCGCCGCGGATCTGCGGCCGGCCACCCTGGCCCACGCCCTGTGCCTGGGGACCAAGGCCCCGGGGGCGGGCATGGCCGGCGTCGACCTGCGCGGCGTGCAGTGGTACGGCGCGGGCGCGACCCTGGACCACGCCGATCTCGAAGGCGCCTATCTGTCCCAGGCCCTGCTGGTCTCGGCCAACTTCACCCAGGCCTTCCTGTCCGGCTGCGACTTCAGCGGCTCGGTGCTGGTGCGGGCGGTGTTCCGCGGCTGCAGGGTCGGCGCGGGGGCCAGCCGCCAGCCTCTGTCGTTCGAAGGCGCGCAGCTGCAGGGCGCGGACTTCGCCAACGCCAAGCTGACGTCGGCCCTGCTGACCGACGCGGGCGTGTCGCTGCCCCAGGGCGCGCCGCTGTTCACCCTGCCCGCGGCCGACGTCGTCCACCTGACCCCGGAAGGCCTGAAGGTCATCGCCCCGGTCTTCGAGGCGGCCGGCTATCCCCTGGGCTCGGAGCCGGACGTCGAGGCGGTGAAGACCTGGACGATCGACAACGCCGTCGATCCCGTCCCGACCGATCCGCGCAGCTATCTGGTGCGGGCCGGGCGGACGCCGGACGACGACCTGCAGGTGTTCAACGGCAAGACCGACGCCTTCTGCTTCCTGCTGTCGTCGACCTTCGCCGGCCAGCTGGGCAAGCCGCATCCGTCGAACACCCTGATCCAGGCCTTTTCGCGCAACGGATACGGACTGGTCGCCGAGGCGACGATCAGCTCGAGCGTCCATTGGACGATCACCGCCGGCGACGACGCGGTCTCGCCGCGACCGTTCGGCTACAGCCTGTTCACGGTCGCTCCCGGCGAGGAAAGGCTGACGGTGCTGGGCGCGACCCTGCTGCACCTGCGCGACTGGGCGCAGTACGCGGAAGGGCTGGCCTTCACCGCGACGACCGCCGCCGACGCCGCGCTGAACCCGACCTGCGTCGGCCCCGCCGGCCTGCCGATGGCCTGGGTCGCCGGCAAGCGCCTCGACTGGACGGCGTTCCTCACGCCGTTCCTGGACGAAAGGCCCCAGCCGCCCCCCGGCTAGAACACGATCTTGCGCAGACCGATGCGGAACACCCGGCCCAGCGGGTCGAGATAGTCGGGCTGGTAGGTCAGCGGCAGGGTCCCGTCGCTGCTGGTCACCTCGGTGCGGGCGTCGAACAGGTTGGTGACTTCCGCCGTCACCCGCATGCCCCGCAGCCACGGATGCTTCTGCACCCATTCGCGCCGCTGCGAGAGGTCGGCGAACAGCCGCAGGTTCACGGTGGCCAGATCGCCGAACTTGTAGTCGGGCGTCAGACCGTTGCCGTTCACCACCGTGCCGGACTCCCACTTGGCGTTGACGAAGCCGCCGACGCCGCGCCGCGAGACGCCGACCTGCAGCTTGACCTCGTGCTCGGGCTCGCCGCCGGACCCGGAGATGGAATCCCCGTTCAGCAGGTCGAGCACGGACGAGCCGTCGCGGATCGTCACCTCGTCCTTCAGCCGCCAGGTGTGGGTCAGCGAGACGTTGATCATGCCCTGGCCGGGCATGAACGCCACGGCGGGTCGCCGACCGCCCGGACCGCCGGGAGGACCGCCGGGGCCGCCGCCGGGAGGACCGCCGCCGGGGCCGCCCCCAGGACCACCCATGCCGGGCGGGGGACCGCCGCCCTCGCCCGGAGGCGGGCCGCCCCCTTCCCCGGGCGGAGGGCCGCCGTCGGGCGGACCGCCGTCCGGCGGGCCGAAGCCCGGACGCGGCGGAAACTTCATCGGCTTGCCGAAGGCGCGCGAGAAGGTGAAGCCCCAGGCGGCCTCTTCCTTGACCTCGCGGGCCACGTTGATCGGGCGGGCGTCGATGCTGACCAGGGTTCCGTCGGCGTCGCGGGTGAAGCGTTCGGGCAGCGCCTCCTCCAGGCCGGCGGTGACGGTGGTGAAGCTGCTGATCCCGTCGATGACCTCGGTGCGGGTCCAGTTCAGGTTCATCTGCAGCGCGTGCTTCGAGGTCGGGGTCCAGTTGACGCCGAAGTGCAGGATACGGCTCTCGGGCGCCTCGAGGTCGGCGTTGCCGCCGGTCGTCTGCGTCACCGAAACCGTCTGGCCGGTGGCGTAGTCGAACACCGCCACGTTGGGGGTGGTCTCGGTCGGATCGTTCAGCTGCGCCAGGGTCGGGGCCGAGGTCTTGCTGGTGTAGTCGCCGCTGAAGACCAGCTTCTCGACCGGCGTCCAGTTCAGGCCCGCGCCGAGGGTGCGCAGGGTGCCGAAGTCCGACACCTGCGAGGCGGCGAGGTTGAAGTTGGCCGAGACCGCGCCGAGCCGCTTTCCGGCCCCCTCTCCGGTCGCCAGGAGCGGCAGGTCGAAGCTGGCCTGGACCGAGCCCTGGTCGCGCGACACGCTGCGGCTGGTGAAATCGCTGTCGACGCGGCTTTCGCTGTCGAGGCTGGAATGCTCGCCGCCGGCCTTGAGCGACAGCCTCAGCGAGCCGGCCGGCAGGGACGCCAGCGCGCCGTTGGTGACGACGTCGGCCTTGAAGCTCTGCGACACCGAAGAGGCCCGGGTCGGGTCGAGCACGGTCGTCGTGGAGTCGCGGTCGGTCGAGGAGTCGGTGTCCACCCGCTGATAGGCGAGGCTGCCGGTCATGGCCCAGGAGCCCACGAAACCGTCGGCCAGGGCGCCGAGATCGGTGGTGGTGGTCTTGGTCTTCTTCTGCAGCGTGTCGGACAAGCCGCCGCCGTCCTCGCCCAGGCGGCTGACCTCGTCCACCGACTTGAGGCCGCCGCTGAGGGTGAGGCCGACCTTGTCGGTGAGGTCGCGCTTGATCACGCTCGACAGCTGGGCCTGGCGCAGCCGGGGAGCCAGGGTGCGGCCGGTCGTCGTCTCGCCGGTCTCGGAACGGTCGATGTCGCGCTCGTCCTCATAGAGGGCCGACTGGTTTTTGAGGTCGAGACTGAGCGAGGTGCGGGCGCCGCCCAGGATGCGCAGGGCGTTGGTGCGCGAGCTGCCGACCGTGCGGCCGCCGCCCTGCGGCCGTTCGGCGTCGACCTGCTCGGCCAGAGAGCGGAAACGCTCGCGCAGGATGATGTTCACGACCCGCTGGTCGGCGCTGTAGCCGTAGGACAGGGCCGTTTGCTCGGGCAGGATCTGGAACTGCTCGATCGCCTCGGTCGGCAGGCCGCGCAGCTCCTGGAAGCCGGAGATGCGGCGACCGTTGATCAGGAACACCGGCGAGCCGCCGCGGGCGCTGGTGGTCTGGGATTCCAGCAGCTCGATCAGCTCGTCGACCGTGGCCGCGCCGAAGGCCTGGATCTGCAACGGATCATAGGAGACCAGCGGGGTCTGGCCGCCGCGGGCCTCGCCGCGCTTGGTCGCCTCGACCACGACGCCGGCGACGTCGGTCGGCGCCGCCGCGGCCGTATCGGCGGCCGCGGGCAAGGCGGCGGCCGCCAGGATGACAAACGGTGCGACGGCCATGGTCCCTCTTCGTCCAGGATGAGCGAAGCAGGCCTCCTAAGGCGCAAGTTGTGCAGCACCATCACCGGACGGAAACAATCGCCGCCTTGGGCGCGGCCTTTTTCAAGGCGTGGCCGATCGGCGACAGCCGATCCTGAGGCAGACACCTCGACCAACCGTCACCATGGATAGTGACCGTAACAATGATCGAAGCTTGAGCATGGAAATATACTCAAGTCAGTTCAAGCGACTCGATGTAGGAGTTACGGCTCAGATACCCAGTTACCTGATGCGCTGTCCTGCCGCATTACGCGATTCAGGCGAGTTTTATACACACTCATTAAGCATACCGCTTAACCACAGCCGTTTCGGGGGCGTCGATGACGTTCGATTTCGCACGCCGGGCCTCCAGCCTGGCGGCCCTAGCGACCTGCTGCCTGCTCGCCGCCCCGGCCGCCGCCCAGGTGCTGGAGATCAGCGACGGCGGCGAGGTCACCCGCTTCGAGGGACCGGCCGTCTTCACCGCCGAAAAGGTCGAGGCCATCCTGCCGCCGTCGCCGCCGGCCGCCGTCGCCGTCGTCGTGGTCGAGGCCGGCCACGAGGCGGTGCGCCGCGAACTGTCGGCCGCCGCCGCCGCCTACGCGCTGGACCCGAAACTGGTCGAGGCCGTGGCCTGGCGCGAGAGCCGCTTTCGCCCCGCCGCCCGCTCGCGCAAGGGCGCGATGGGCGTGATGCAGCTGATGCCCGGCACCGCCCGCGACCTCGGCGTCGATCCCTCCGACATGGCCCAGAACATCAAGGGCGGGGCGATGTACCTGCGCCAGATGCTCAATCGCTTCGGCGGCGACGTGAAGCTGGCCCTGGCCGCCTACAACGCCGGCCCGGCCGCCGTCCTGAAGCACGGCGGCGTGCCGCCCTACGCCGAAACCCAGGCCTATGTGGCCTCGATCCTCGGCCGCATGGCCGTGGCCGGCCCCGCCCTCGCCCTTCCCGTTCTCGGAGCTCCCAACTGATGCGCAAGTTTCTGAACACCCGCGCCGCCGCCCTGGCGACCGCCCTCGCAGCCGCCGCCGGCCAGGCCCACGCCCAGGCGATCCAAGCCGATCCGCAGGGCTCGTCGGCCGTGCTGTCGGGCGTGCTGTGGCTGCAGGGCACGCTGATGGGCAACGTCGCCACCGCGGTGGCGGTGATGGCCGTGGCGGCCGTCGGCTTCATGATGCTGACCGGCCGGATGAACTGGCGCTACGGCGCGACCGTGATCCTGGGCTGCTTCATCCTGTTCGGCGCCACCACCATCGTCAGCGGCATCCGTTCGGCGGCGGGCGCGTAGAGCCCGATGGCCGCTCCCCTCGATCGCGACGTGGTGTTCGGGGCCCTGACCCGGCCCCAGATGTTCGCCGGCGTGACCTACAGCTACTTCGTCATCAACGGGGTGGTCACGACCGAGCTCTTCCTCGTCACCAAGTCGTTCTGGGCCCTGCTCGCGGCGCTGGTGGTCCACGCGATCGGCTATGCGGCCTGCCTGCGCGAACCGCGCATCTTCGACCTGTGGCTGACCAAGGTCAGCCGCTGCCCACGCGTACCCAATTTCCGGGCCTGGCGATGCAACAGCTACCAACCGTGAACCGCAGAAAGGAAGCGTCGGCCGGCAAGCGCCTGCCCTACGCCCGCCATCTGGACGAGCGCACGATCGAGACCCGCGACGGCATGCTGCTGCAGGTGATCCACCTGGCCGGCCTGCCGTTCGAAACGGCCGACAGCGAGACGCTGAACTATCGCAAGGCGGTGCGCGACGTGATGCTGCGCGGCCTGGCCAGCTCCCGGTTCGCCGTCTACCACCACATCATCCGCCGTGAGGCCGAGGTGGGCACGGAAGGCGCGTTCAACGACGCCTTCAGCGCGCGGCTGGACGCCGAGTGGAGCGAGCGCCTCGCCGGCCGCAAGCTCTATGTCAACGACCTGTTCCTGACCCTGGTGCGGCGACCGCTGCAAGGCCATGGCGGCCTGATCGACAAGGCCCTGCGCCTGGCCAACGGCTCGGCCCGGAGCGCCGGCCAGAAGGCCCAGGACCGCCGCGAACTCGACGCGGCCCGCGACAGCCTGGTCTCGGCCCTGGCGCCCTACGGCGCGCGGGTGCTTTCGCACTACGAGGGCCCGCAGGGGACCTGCTCCGAGCCGCTGGAATTCCTGTCCTGCCTCTACAACGGCGAGATGCGCCCGGTGCTGTCGCCGCAGGGCGACGCGGGCGAGTACCTGCCCTATCGCCGGGTCAGCTTCGGCCACGAGACGCTGGAACTGTCGCGCGCCGGGGCCCTGCCGCGCGGCTTCGCCTCGATCGTCTCGGTCAAGGACTATCCGGCCCAGACCAGTCCCGGGATGCTGGACGACCTGCTGCGCCTGCCGTGCGAGATGGTGGTCACCCAGAGCTTCGGCTTCATCGACCGCCAGCCGGCGCTCGACCGCATGAACCTGGCCCTGCGCCGCATGCGCGCGGCCGACGACGACGGCGTCAGCCTGAAGGCCGACCTGATCCGGGCCAAGGACGACGTGGTCAGCGGCCGCGCCGCCTTCGGCGAGCATCACCTTTCGGTGCTGGTGCGCGACGAGAGCCTGACGGGCCTGGACCAGGCGACGGCGGAGGTGATGTCGACCTTCACCGAGATGGGCGCCATCGCCGTGCGCGAGGACATCAACCTGGAAACGGCCTTCTGGGCCCAGTTCCCCGGCAACTTCAAAGACATCGCCCGCCGGGCGATGATCTCGACGGCCAATTTCGCGGGCTTCGCCAGCGGCCACAACTTCCCGGTCGGCAAGGCGCTGGGCAACCACTGGGGTCCGGCGGTGACGCTGCTGGAGACCACTTCGGCGGGCCCCTACCACTTCAACTTCCACAAGGGCGACCTCGGCAACTTCACGATCATCGGGCCGTCCGGCTCGGGCAAGACCGTGGTCCTGAACTTCCTGCTGGCCCAGGCCCAGAAATACGCGCCGCGCACGGTCTTCTTCGACAAGGACCGCGGGGCCGAGATCTTCCTGCGCGCCATCGGCGGCCGCTACGAGGTGCTGCGCCCGGGACAGGCGACGGGCTTCAATCCGCTGGCTCTGGAAGACACGCCGGCCAATCGCCGCTTCGTCGCCGACTGGGTCGCGCGGCTGGTTTCGCAACCGGGCGAGAGCCTGACGCCCGACGACCTGGCCCGCATCAAGGACGCGGTCGACGCCAACTACGATCAGGCGCCGAAGCTGCGCCGCCTGCGGTTCTTCGCCGAGCTGTTCAAGGGCTCGCGCCGGCCCGACGCCGCCGACCTCTCCGCGCGGCTGGCGCCGTGGCACGGCGCCGGCGAGCACGCCTGGCTGTTCGACAACGCGCAGGACGGCCTGGACCTGTCGGCCGCCACCCTGGGCTTCGACATGACCCAGCTGCTGGACGATCCGGCCCTGCGCACCCCGGCCATGATGTACCTGTTCCATCGGGTGGAGCAGCGCCTGGACGGCCACCCGACCCTGATCGTCGTCGACGAGGGCTGGAAGGCGCTCGACGACGAGGTCTTCGTCGCCCGGATCAAGGACTGGGAAAAGACCCTGCGCAAGCGCAACGGCCTGGTCGGCTTCGCCACCCAGTCGGCCCAGGACGCCCTGGAAAGCCGTATCGCCAGCGCCATCGTCGAGCAGGCCGCCACCCAGATCTTCATGGCCAATCCCAAGGCCCAGGCCCGCGACTACTGCGACGGCTTCGGCCTGACCGAGCACGAGTTCGAGCTGGTCCGCAGCCTGCCCGACACCGCCCGCTGCTTCCTGATCAAGCACGGGACCGACAGCGTCGTGGCCCGCCTGAACCTGGCCGGCTCGCCCGAGCTGCTGACGGTGCTTTCGGGCCGTGAGAGCACGGTGCGCAAGCTCGACGCCCTGCGCGCGCATCTGGGCGACGCGCCCGAGGCCTGGATGGCCGCGCTGGTGAGGGAGGCCGCATGACCGCCCTTCTCTTGGCTTCGGGCGCCTGCCCCCCCGCCGACGCGCCGCTGGTCCAGGGGCTGATCGGCGCCGTCGACTGCCAGGTGCACGGCCTGGCCCAGGCCGGCTACGCCGCCCTGGCCGCGCCCGGTTCGCCGGTCTCGACCCTGCTGACGGTGCTGATGACCGTCTATGTCGGCTTCATGGGCTATCGCCTGATGCTGGGGCGCGGGTCCCTGCGGATCGGCGACGCGACCATCGCCGTCGTCAAGCTGACCCTGGTGGTGGCCCTGGCCACCAACTGGGCGCTGCTGGAGACCCTGGCCTACGACGCCCTGTTCAAGGCCCCCGCCGAGCTGGGCGCCCTGTTGCTGAGCCAGCTGGACGGCGAGGCCGGCGGGATCGACCCCTATGCGCGCCTGCAGGAGGCCTACGACGTCCTGCAGCAGGCCGCGCAGCACTTCGTCACCCGCGCCGGCGCGAGCGAGGCCTCGCTGCAGGGCGGGCCCGGCTTCGCCGCCTTCGCCGTCAATGTCGGCGGACTGGTCATGCTGCTGACCAGCCTGGGCGCGGTGCTGGCCTGCAAGGTGGTGCTGTCGCTGCTGCTGGCCCTGGCCCCGCTGGTCGCCGGCCTGCTGTTGTTCGAAACCACGCGCGGTCTCGTCGAAGGCTGGCTGAAGGCGATGATC
>JASGDR010000668.1:0-11950 GCA_047607095.1 Caulobacter sp. | reverse complement strand
GGCGACCCTTGCGCACGTCGCATGCGAATGTTCTATTCGCCGCTGGAAGCGGGGGCTCAGTGCGCGACGACAAGGACGATCTCTGGAAGCGCGTATTCGCCCGAAAACGCCTTGAACTAGTCACGCAGAGCGAGCCAGGCGAATGTGGCCTGGCCTGCCTGTGCATGGTGGCCGGTTTTCATGGTTTGAACTATTCGCTGGCCGAGCTCAGGCGCCGGTTCAGCATTTCGGTCCGCGGCGCCAGCCTCGTCGGCTTGATGAACATCGCCGAGCAGATAGGCCTGGCGGGACGCCCCCTGCAGTTGTCGCTGGACGAGATTCGGCAGCTCGCCACGCCCTGCGTCCTGCACTGGAATTTCAACCATTTCGTCGTGCTCGAACGCGCGACGAAAAACTACGTCGAGATTTACGACCCGGCGTCGGGCCGTCGCCGGCTGAGCTACAAGCGAGTCAGCGAAGCCTTCACCGGCATCGCCATGGAGTTCACCCGGACAGCCAAGCTGCGAAGCCGCGCTCAAATCCCGCGCGTCCGGATAACTGATCTGTGGGGATCGCTGCAGGGGCTGGGCGGCTATCTGTTTCAGCTTGTTCTGCTGGCGGTGCTGACCCAGGCCGTCGCCACCGTCAGCCCGATCATCACCCAGGTGGTCATGGATCGGGCGATATTGCGGGGGGACGCCGACCTCATCACGACGCTGGCCTTCGGAGCGATCGCCGTCCTGCTTATTCAGGCCGCGATCAGCTGCCTGCAAGGGATGATCGGTCTGCATATGGGAACCCAGCTGTCCCTGCAGATGAAGGCGAACTTGCTTCGGCACGTGCTGAACCTGCCGATCGTCTGGTTCGAGAAGCGCCACATCGGCGACATCCTGGCTCGGTTCGGCTCCATCGATGTCGTGCAGCGGTTCATCACCAACACGCCCTCGACCCTGCTGATGAACGCGACGATGGCCGCGGTCTCGCTGACGTTCATGCTGCTCTATTCGCCGGCTCTGTCCGCGATGATCCTGACGGTTTTCGCGGTGGGGTTCGCCGTCAGGCTGATCTACTTTCCGAGGGTCCGACAGCAGATGGACGAGGGGATCACCTTCGGCTCCCGTTCCAGCACCGTGCTGATGGAGACCATCCGCGGCGCGCGTTCGTTCAAGCAGTACAATCGCGAACAGGAACGGGTGACGGTTTGGCAGAACCATCAGGTCGACGCCCTCAACGCCAATGTCGCGGTCGCCCGAATGACGCTGCTGGGCGGCGCGGGCATGAGCCTGATCAGCAGCATTCAAGCCGTTCTGATCTGGTCGATCGGCGGACACGCCGTGGTCAAGGGAACGCTGTCGATCGGGATGCTGCTGGCTTTCCAAAGCTTCGCCATGCAGTTCACCTTGGCCGTGGGCCGGCTGACGACCATGCATTTCGACTGGAAGACGCTCGAACTGCACCTGGAGCGTTTGGCCGATGTGGTTCACGAGGACGAAGATCCCGCCGCCCTGCCGCGCAGCGTCGAGCAGACAGGGCGCATGCTGGAAGGCGTCCTGGCGATCCACGCCGGCGCCTTTCGCTTCTCGCCACAGGATCCGCTCGTCTTCGAGGACTTCTCCCTGGAGATCGAAGAGGGAGAGTTCATCGCCATCATCGGCCCCACGGGCGGCGGCAAGACCACGCTGCTCAAGGCCCTCGCCGGCCTCCTGCCCCTCACCAGCGGCCAATTGCTGATCGACGGCCTGCCGGTAGACGCTTTCGGCCTGCGCAATTACCGGGAGCAGATCGGCGTCGTCTTGCAGGACGATCGGCTTTTCCAGGGATCGATCGCCGAAAACGTGGCGTTCTTCGACCCTGAAATCTCCATGACGCGTGTCCGCGGCGCGCTGGAAACCGCCTGCTTCTACGATGAGGTCATGCTCATGCCGATGCAGCTGGAGACCATGGTCGGCGAGACGGGGGCGGCGCTTTCGGCGGGGCAGATTCAGCGCGTGTTGATCGCTCGCGCGCTCTATCGCTCGCCCAAGATCATCTTCCTGGACGAGGGCACCTCCAATCTCGATCCGGATACCGAGGCGCGCCTCACCAACGCGCTCAACGCGCTGCGGATAACGCGCGTCCACGTCTCACACCGGGAACGGGCGTTCGCGGGGGCCGATCGCATTTTCAAGGTGGAGGCGGGCAAGCTGACCCGCGTCGACAACGGCGATCGCCAATAGCCGGATCGCTCTACTTGCGTCCGGCGAGCGCGAACCTCGCGACCATGCTCAAGAGGTTGGATCTCGGCAGGATGATCGTTCCCTGGAGACTGCGATGTTCGCGCAGGGCGGCCGCGAGCGCCTGGTCCTGACCGCGATCGAGATGCAGGGCGGCGAGGAAGCGGACGTTCCCCACCTTGTTCGTTCCCCCCGCCGAAGGGCGTTGCGCCAGCACCGTGGCCGTCACGGCGTATTGAGCCGCGACGCTCGGATCTTCGATCTTCACCTGCACCAAGGTGGAGGCGGGCAGTGCGACGGGAAAAGGCGTCACGAAGCGAACCATCACCTCGTCGCCGAAAGTCGGGGAAGCGTGGGCCTCGAGGGGAACGCTCGGCGTCAACAGCACTTCGGTGAACCGGACCTTCTCGGCATAGGGAGTGAGCCAGGCCAGCCCCAGCAGGGTCGGGATCGCAGCCAGGGTCAGCAGGAGGTAGGTCTTGTAGGCGTTGGATTGCCAAAGGCGGATCGTGCCGTAGATCTTGCGGCGTCGAGACTGGCTGGCCTCGATGCGAAACAGATTCGACATGGCGACATCCCCCTGCGCGACCAACGGAAGCGCTGGGCCGACCGCTTGTGTCCGGCGGAAAGTCCTGGCCGCCCGACACCGTGCTTCGCACGCACGAAGTATTGCCTGCAACCGCGACCACGCACAACGGAACAAGCTTGCCGGAGTTGTAATTTGCTGGTGTAAACCGGCGGTAGCGCTGGAGTTAACAGCGGGGCCAGGGGGGCTGTCGAGCACGATATGGAGCTACTCAGACAGCGCGGTCCTCGACAGGAGCGCGGAGGTCACGCCCTTTCGGTCATGGCCATCTTCCGCAACGAAGCCCATGTTCTGGCGGAATGGATCGACCACTATCTCCAATTCGGCGTCCAGCACTTCTATCTGATCAACAACCGCAGCGACGATGGTTTTGAAAAGGTTCTGGCGCCTTATCGCGCCGCCGGCCTGGTGGACCTCTTCGACTGCGACGCCGAAGGACGACAGAACGCGGCCTATGCCGAACTTCTGCCCCTCCTGACCCGCGAGACCCGCTGGGTCGGCGTGTTCGATCTCGACGAATTCATCTACCCGCCGAACGGGGGACTGATCAGCGACGTCGTGGAAAGCCTATCGATGTACGACGCGGTTTTGTGTCCCTGGCTGAGCTTCGGCTCGAACGGTCATCTCGATCAGCCCCGCAGCGTCATCGACGGTTTCACCAAGCGCGGACCGGCGGGCGTCAGTCGGGCCTTCCTCAAGGCGATATCCAAACCGGCGAGCATCGTGACGATCTCGCAGCACAACCCCGTCACGCGAGGGCCCAAGATCCTGTCGTCGGGCGAGGCGCACGGAAACGAACTGTTCCTGAACATTCAGGAAAGCGAGCTGGCGCGGTTCGCCCTGGTCAACAACCACTACCGGCTCCAGAGCAGGAACTATTTCCGCACGGTGAAGACCGGCCGGCCCGAGGTCAACGAGGCGGTGGCGGGCGTACGCAAGGCGATGCAGTTCTTCGACGAGAACGACGGACGCTGGAACCAGGTCGTCGACACGCGGTTGGCCGACCTGCGTCGAGCGTGGCGGGCAAGCTCGGCGACGGCCGCCGCATCGCCAGGCAAGCGGGCATGAACGCCCCGATATCGCCGCGCAAACCCATTCCATCGCTGGTCTTCCAGACGTGGAAATCGAAAGATGTGCTGCCCGCGAATTTCGCCTATTGGCGCGCGACCTTCGAAGCGCTCAATCCGCGCTTTGATTTTCGGCTTTGGGATGACGCCGACAACCGGCGCTTCGTCGAAGATCGTTTCGCCTGGTTCCTGTCGACCTATGATCGGTTTCCCGCCGAGATTTTCAGGGCCGACGTCGTCCGATACCTGTTTCTCTACGAATTCGGCGGCGTCTACGCCGACATGGACACCGAGTGCCTGCGACCGCTCGATCATCTGCTCACGATCGACGCCGACGTCGTCCTGGGGCGCATGGGCGATCCCGGCTTCGCCCATTCGATTCCCAATGCGATCATGATCGCTCGGCCGCGTCAGTCGTTCTGGCTGCTGGTCTTGGGTCTGGTGATGACGGAAGCGGAGCAGGGTCTGCGCCCGGAGCACACGACCGGGCCCGTCGTCCTGCGGCGCGCGGTCCAACTCTACGGGGACGAGAGCCGGCGGTGCGAGGTCGACGGCATGATCGCCGGCGTGCGCGAGCGGCTGAGCGGTGATCAGCAACCCGCGGAAGCGCGCAGCCTCATCGCCATTCTCCCCAAGGAGATCCTCTATCCGCTCGACTGGAGCGATCCGATCCATCAGCGGTTTGTCCGCCGCCCCGTCGTCGACGAGCAGCGACTGCTGACGGCGACCGAGGCGGCCGCGCTGTTTCCGAAAGCGTTCATGGTCACCTACTGGGCCCATTCCTGGGAGCCCGTCGCGACCGGCGAGGCCGAACGCTCGGCGACGACTTCGTGAGGGACCATGTCTGACACCAATCAACCGGGCACGCAGGGCGTGGACCTTCAACTGGGAGCGATCGTCAGGACGCTCTTGGCCACGCCTCGCAAGGCGTTCCGGATCGGCGCCCTTGAACCGCAAGTGCTGCCGGCCCTCGAGGTTCAGCAAGCCGTCGTGCTGCGCGATCAGCGCGGCTCGATCCAGGGCTATGCGCTATGGGCGTTCGTCACCGACTCCGTCCTGCGCGAACTGGTCGCCGATCCCATGCGCCTGCTGCACCGTAGCGAATGGAACGAGGGCCTGAACCTGGTGATCATGGACTTCGTCGCGCTAGGCGGATCGGCTCGCGCCCTGGCGCGCCGCTTGCGCATGGTCGAACTGCGAGGGTTCGAGAAGGTTCACGCCATCCGTCGGACCGGCCAAGGAGCCGCGCGCTTGATGACGCTCAAGCGTCGGCCGAGCGAAATGCTCGGCCAGACGCCTACCAGTCGGAATGCAGCGGACAAGCCGTCGCCGCGAACCGCGCCTTGATGTTCATGTCGCAGCCGCAGGCGCTGCAGGTCAGGGCGCTCGCGGTTTTTATCGAAAGGGGGCAGGCCTTGCAGGCCTCGATGCGGACCCCGAGCGCGTCCGGCTTGAGCATGGCGAAGCCGCTCCTGGCGACCTTCGCCGCAGTTTTCAGAAAGCCGTCCTGTGGTGTTTCGTCCAGGATCTCTTCCACGCCCGGTCTCCGTCAGTGCGGCCGCGACTTGGCCACGAGCCCCTAGGGCCGGCAATTGTCGATGATTTCGCCCAGCAGGCGCACCTTCGTGTCGAAATCTTCGTCCTTGAAGAATCCGATCCATCGGCGCTTACGCTCGCCGCCGGCGAAATAGAGAAATTCCGGGAAGCCGCCGGCGATATGCTGCTGCAGGAAGGCCGCCGTCGCTTCGTCGGGTCGATCGGCCTGAAAGAGCAGTAGGTCCGGCGCCGGACGGTCCTTGAAAACGAGCGTGAGCGCCGCCTTCATGGTGGTGCAAGACTGACAGCCCGATATTCCTAGAAAAATAAAACTCTGATCCAGCTCGGAAAAACGCTGAAGCTCCGAGCCGTCACTACTCTCGATAAGCATGCTGGTCGCCATCCCCGGCAAGACTTACCAATTGAGTCCCACCTTTTTGAACACAATCTCACATTGCGCGAAGGCTGCAAGCCTATAGTAAGGGACCGGGTTCGGCGATCGCCACGCGGCGGATCGTTCAAGGGGAGGCACTGCTGAAGGACGCGCAAGCGGATCGCCACGTCGACGTCGGCGCCGACGGAGCCACGCAGGGAGACGGCTTTTCGTCCCTCGTGCTTCAGGACCTCGGTCCGGACCTTTTCGCCTCGTTCCCGGCGCGAGCGCTGGCCGGGGCGCGCGTGGTCTGGGTCAACGCCCGCTGGTTCGCACGGCAGGGCGTCGACCTCAGTCGACCGGCGATGGCCGAGAAGGTTCGGCGAGACCTCCTTGAACGCTTCGCCCTGGAGGCGGTCCCTCAGAACCAGTCCGGGGAGGAAACGTCTGGATGCGTCACCCTTTCGGCTGATCGTTATGGCGGATCGACAGGCTCTCTCTCGGGCGGCAGCGGACGCTGCGCCGTTCGCGACGACTTCAACATAAAGGGGATCGGGCGCACGCCGCTGGCGCCGGTCCGCGTCGACTGGGATCATCGGCACGGCCATCTCTGGTTGCCCGAAGCGCTTCGAGAAGCGATCTGCTCCGAGATCGCGCTCGCGGAATTGCCGTGGGGCGGCGTCCCCACCATCGCGATCATCGACGTCGGTGAAACGATCGAAGATCCGGAAGATCCGAAGACGCTTTTCCGGCGACGGGCCCTGGTCGTTCGACCAAACTTCGTTCGCCCGGCCCACTTTGAGCGAAGCATCTACTTCGGATCGGCCGGCACGCGTAAGTCCGAACAATTTCTCGACGCTGAACGCACCCGTGGAGCGGTCAAGGCCGCCGGCCGGGCCGCCGGGAAAGGGCCGGCGCTGTTCGACGCCATCGACGCGATGTTCCTGCGCTTCGCCGGCCAGCTGGGCGCGGCGCGCGCCAACAAGCTTTGGTCCGGGCGCTTCATGTCGCCCAACGTTTCCATCACCGGGGGCCTGGCGGATTTCGGGATCTTCCGCGCGGTGCCCAATTGGCGCGGCTTGACCGGCATCCCGGGCGAACAGCTGGGACAGGACCTGGCCCACCTGGCGACAGCGATCCGCTCGATCTACTACTACACCAGAAAGTATGCTCGGGACGGCAGCGGCGGATTGGGCGAGGATCCTCTGATCCGAGCGGTCGAGGTCGAGATCGAAGCGGCCTTCATGAGAACGCTTATGGCTGGACTGGGGGTGGACGCCCCAGCGCACGCCGAACTGCGGCGTCGGCTGGCGCCGCTGCTGCGCCGCTTCTACCAATTGCAGCAGCGCCACGTCATGCGGGCCAACAGCCCGGAGGCCGAGGCCTCGCCCTGCCTGCACGAACATCTGGCCGGGAAGCCGAGCGGATCTCCGGAACTCGAAACCCTTGCTGGGTCCATGAAGAGCGCGATCGACGAACATAACGCCGCCTCGTCCGCTCATCCCGTCAATTTGTCCAACCTGCAGCGCTGGCTGGCGCCCCGACCCAGTCTCTACCACGTCGGCCTGACGCAAAGCGTCGAGGCCGTCGCCCGTGATGTGGCCGCCGCAGACGAGACCGCCGAGGCGATCGCCACCGCATTCATCGACCGCATGGTGGGGCTTTCACGCCGAACCTGGCCCTTGCTGCCCGCCGGCTTCGAGATCCATGGGGTCGGCTATCGCGCGGGTTCGGCGGCGCTCCACGTCGAAGACCTGCGAACCGGGCGGATGGGGGTGTGGATCGAGTGCCCCGTCACGGCGGGCGGCGCGCCCCATCCGTTCGGCCGCCCAGTGACGATCGCCCCGCCGGAGGGGAGGTTCGTCGTCGACGCCCATCGGGCGATGCTCTATGCGCCTCTCGATGACGGCGAGTGGCCCGGGGGCGTGACGATCGCCGGCGAATATTTCGAGCTTCCGGCGCTCATCGCCTAGCTGGGATCGCCCGCGCCCCGCTTGATGTGGCTCTGCATGTGAGCATGGTAGCTTTCGTGCTCGGGCGTCCCGGGCGTCAGCAGCGACGGGTTGCGGACCCAGCGCACGCCCTTGCGCACAACCCTGGCCGGATTGCCGGCGATGACGACATGCTCTTCATCGAACCGGCGCGTGACGACGCTGCCGGCGCCGACGACGGTCTCGTTGGCGATCATGGCCCGCTTGGTGACGTAGACGCCTTCGCCGACCCAGACATGGTCGCCGATGACCGTGCGTGAGGCCGTATCGAGATATTGGCCCGTATGCAGGTCGAAGAGCAGGTGTGGAGACTCGCCGCATCGGACGGTGATGCTGTTGGAGAACATGCAGCTATGCCCGATGACCAGGTTGTTTCCCGAATTGGGCAGCAAGAGCTGAACGTTCCATTCGGCTGAAAAGCCGTCGGCGATGGTCAGACTCGTCGCGTTCGCCGGCACGTGGGTGCCGATCCTTATCCTCAACCCTCTCAGCTGCACCAGCTTGCCGATCCTTACCCGGTTGCCGTCGCCCCGGATGCTGAGGATGAGGCTGCTTTCGCGCTCGGCGTCGTCGATCTCGACCAGGTTGCCGTGGCCCGCGACCTCGCCCTCCACCTGGATGTTCGCTCCGATGCGGACATCGTTGTTCGTTCCCGAGATATCCATACGCCGCCCACTGCTTCCTTGGCCGAACCCGCCCTGTTTCGTCCCAGGGCTCGAACGGCCCGATGATTATGCGACGTCCGCGCCATCAATGACGGCGCGCAACGCCTCGACCTTCGCGTCGGGCGTCCCGCAGCAGGCCGCCAACGCCGCGCTCAAGCGCGCGCCCAGCCCCGGGATGCGCCCGGCTCCGAACCGCGTGTAGGTCGAGATCCGATCTTCTCGCGTCTGAACGACCATGTAGTAGCAGTCACGAGGGCGGGTGACGGCTTGCGCGGGCTGCGGGACCGTCAGTTCGGGATAGCGTTCGCTGTACGGCAAGCCGCCATCGCCCGTGAAGTTGAGGATGGGGACATCACGCGGCCACCCCGTCTCCCACAGATCCAGCTGCACGAACTCGTCGCGAACGAAGGCATGGGCCCGGGCCTGGATGAGCGCCTTGGTCGTGGCGTCCACGACGTCGGCGAAGGTGACGGCCCCGCTCAGGTCGGCGATCACGTACATCCGATCGGCCAGATTGCCGACCGTATGAAGCAAGCTGGCCGTGTCCCGCCCGGAGGTGACGATGCGCGTCGCCACGCGTCCACCCACGGCATGGCTCAGCAGGCAAAGATTATGGACGGCCAGGAGGACGGTGAACGGCGTCGTCTTCATCCGGCGAGCGACACGGGCCAGTTCGGACCAGGGGGTCTGGAGCTCCGCGTGTTCGGGCTCGAAGGTTTCCAGCCGGTCGAACCGCAAGACGGGGAGGTCGCGCATGCGGGCGAGGGCGGCCTGACGGGCCTGCGCGCCTGAAGGGCTCGCCATCCAATCGTCCATGCCGCGCAGATAGTCGCCATAACCGACGCCTTCGGGCGGGGTTTCGATCGCCTGACCCCGGCGCGCGGCGTCGTAGAAGGCGAGGAACTCGCGCGCCAGGATCTTCACCGACGCCCCGTCGCAGACGAAGTGATGCACGACGAAGCCGAACACGCTCAGGGTCTCGTCGAGCCTGCCGATGAAGAAGCGGCTGAGCGGTCCGCTCCGCGGATCGAAGGGCCGCCAGACCAGCGCGCCGATCCGCTCCCGTCCCGTCGACGCGCGAAGGTTCGCCGGCGTTTCGCGCAGATCGAAAGTCTCGATGGACACGGCGGCCGCGGTTTCAGGCGCGAGCCACGGCGCGCCGTCGCGTTCCTCGACGCGGCCGACGATGAAAGGATGCCGCGACGCCAGAGCCCGGACGGCCTCGAGGGCGGCGGCCGCGTCGAGGTCTTCGATGAAGATCAGGTCGTGCGTGCCGTTGGTGGAGTCCGCCTTCGATCCACCGGTCACGAGGCCTTGCCAAGCGCCGTGATGGTAGCTTTTCACCGTCGCATGACGATCGCCGGCGACGAAGCGTGGGACGGACGTCGTCAAGGCGTGCGCCCCTCGACGGCCGCATCGACGATCTGGCGGTCGAGGTCGCCGCCTTGAGGCGAAGCGCTCAGATAGGCCGCGAACTCGCCGGGCGTCGGGTGCTCGATGAGATCCGTGACGCTGAGGTCGCGCCCGGCGATCGGCGCGGTCAGGAATATGGCGTTCAACGCCGCCAGAGAGTCGCCGCCGGCGCCGAAAAAGTCTTCATCCGGCGCCAAGGGCGCGCGCCCGAGCGCCTGGCCCCAAAGCCGCCCGATGACCTGCTCCGGCGGCTCGGCGCCGACGGCGGGCAGGGGAGGGCGAGGGGCGGGGGCCGTCGCCCCGAGCGCCGAGCGGTCGACCTTGCCGCTCGCCGTCAGTGGCAGGGCCTCCATCCAGAAAAAGGCCGAAGGGATCATGGCCTCCGGTAACCACTCCCGCAGGGAGGCGCGAACCTGAGCGTCGGAGAGGACGTCGCCGGCGCGCCTGGGAACGAGGTAGGCGGCCAAGAGCTTTCGGCCTTGATCGTCGGTGCGCAGGGCCACCGCGGCCTGGTTCACGCCCGGCGTCGCCAGCAAGCGAGTCTCGATCTCGCCGGGTTCGATCCGGACGCCGCGGAATTTGATCTGGCTGTCGGCGCGGCGCAGGAACATCAGGGCCCCGTCCGGTCGCTGGTAGCCGATGTCGCCCGTCCGGTAGAGGCGGTCGGCCAAGCCCGGGTACGAGCGAAATCTGTCGAGGTCCAGGTCGGGCCGGTTCAGGTAGCCGCGAGCCAGGCCCGGTCCGCCTATGAGGATTTCACCGGCGACTTCGGGTTCGACCGACGCGCCCCGCTCATCCACCACATGCACGACGACGCCGGAAAGCGGCGCGCCGATCGGGATCTCGCCCCTGTCGAGATCGGCCGCCACGACCTTGTGCAGGGTCGTATAGATCGTCGCTTCGGTCGGCCCGTAACCGTTCCACACGGCCCCGGCGCACGCGACCAGGCGACGGGCCAGGTCCGCGTCCAGCACCTCGCCCCCCGCGATGGCCAGCTTGACCCCGCCGCGCCACTCGGCCTTGAGCAGAGCCCTCCACATCGAAGGCGTGCCTTGAACGACGGTCGCGGCGCCGGGCTCGAGAGCGTCGCGCAGGCGGACGGCGTCACGGGCGAGGCCTTCGGGCAGCAGACGCACCGCCGCACCGCAGATCAGCGGCAGGAAGAGTTCGAGCGCGGCGATGTCGAAGGTCAGGCTCGACGTGGCGGCGAATACGTCCGTCGCCTCGAAGCCGATCCTGTCGCGCACGCCGCGCAGCAAGCCGCTCAACGCCGCGTGGTCGACGATCACGCCCTTCGGGACCCCCGTCGAGCCCGATGTGAACAGGATGTAGGCTGCGCCCCGCCGGCCGTCGGGCGTGCTGGTCTCCGCATCCTCCCGAAGCCAAGGACGAGAAAGATCCACGTGCTCCGCGGAGGTTTGAAGATCGGGCGGGGTGCTCAGAGCACTGGCGTAGAGGATCGCCGCGGGCCCACATTGATCCACCACCTCCTGGAGGCGCGCCGGGGGGCTCGCCAAGTCCAGCGGCGCATAGGTCGCGCCCACCTTCCAGACGGCCAGGCAGGCCACGAGCATGTCCATCGATCTTGGAAGGTGGAGGGCCACGCGGGCCTCCGGCGTCACGCCGGAGCACACCAGGCGTCCGGCGAGGTCGCTCACCATCCTGTCCAGCTCGGCGTAGGTGCGGGACTCTTCCGCCCAGATCGCCGCCACGGCCGAGGGGGTCTTGCGGGCCTGCGCCTGGAAAAGGTCGTAGACCGAGGCTTCCGCCATGGCGACGTCCGCGCTCAAAACATCCGCTCGCTCCCCACAGTCAGCCATCGAACCTCCTCGACCAAGTCATCTGAAGATCGGCGCCCGAATCGGTGAAAAAGACGTCGGCTCGGCCTGTCTCAGGGGTAGCGCGGGTCTTCAATGCGCGTCTAGAGCGCATGAAACGCCCTTCGCTCAAGTTGAGAGAAGGGCCGAAATCTCCCGTAACTTGCGCTCTACCTTTCGTTTGCTATGGTCCCCGCCGGGGAGGCCAGCCGATGAACTTGGAGGCCGATTGCCTGTCGCGTGACAGGCATGGTTCGTGGCGACTTTTTAGTCGCCTTTGGCGTGGGTCGTTGAGCCGACATTGGGTGGC
>JASGDR010000667.1:0-6170 GCA_047607095.1 Caulobacter sp. | reverse complement strand
TGCATTTTTCGGAGTCCATCATCATATTTACCTCGAATCTCGGCGTTTCGACGCGAGATGAGCATGGTCGTGTGCGGATGAATATCACGCCGGGCAATAGTTATGATGAAATATATCAAATACTTGAGGAATCAATACGGGATTATTTTTCCAGAGATTTGCAAAGACCTGAGTTGTACAATAGAATTGGCAAAGATAATGTCATAATATTTGACTTTATCAGGCCGAGAATTGCGAATGAAATATTCGAAAAGAACCTCGCCAGCATAATCGAGCGCGTGGAGAGCGCGACCGGCGTGCGGGTCGAACTGGCCCACGAGGCGCGAGAGACCGTGCGTCGCCACGCGACGGGTGAAAGGGAGGGCGCCGCCGACGACGAAGGCTTGCTGCTGGGCGCGCGCGGTATCGGCAGCGCGCTCGAGACCTGCCTGATCAACCCTCTGGCGCGCGCTCTGTTCGCGCTGCACGAAATGCCCTCGTCGGTGACCGTAGAGCGTGTGGTTCAGGCGGGGGCCGCTTGGGAGGTTCAGCTAAGATGTTGATCCGCATGAACCGGGCGCATTTCCCCGTCACCGTGCTGGGGCCCGGCCGCCGCATCGGTCTGTGGCTGCAGGGGTGCAGCTTGGCCTGCAAGGGGTGCGTCTCCCGCGACACCTGGGACGTCGAGGGGCGACCGCTGACGGACCTGGACCAGGTCATGGACTGGGTCGCATCGGTCGGGGCGGACGCCGATGGAGTGACCATCAGCGGGGGCGAGCCGTTCCAGCAGCCCGAGGCCCTCGACGAACTGCTCCGCAGGCTCGACGTCTGGCGTCGGGGGCAGGGGCGGGGCATCGATCTGCTCAGCTACAGCGGCTACACGCTGCCGTGGCTGCGTCGGCGACACCCGGAAATCCTCGCGCGCCTCGACGCGGTGATCCCCGCGCCGTTCGTCGAAAAACGTCCGACCAACCTGGTCTGGCGAGGCTCGGCGAACCAGGCGCTCATCCCCTTGTCCCCGCTGGGGCGCCGACGGTTCGGCGAAAGCATCGACAAGGCCGAAATCGAGCCGGGCATGCAGGTGTCGGTCGAAGGCGACACGCTCTGGATGATCGGCATTCCCCGCGAGGGCGTGATGCCCGCGCTCGAGGAGGCCTTGAAGGCGCGCGGGATCGTCCATGGAGGGGTGTCATGGCGGTAGCAATCTGCAGGCAATGCCTGTGCGATCCGTTTCCGGCGAGCTCGCCGAGATGCCCCGCCGGCCACATGCTCGCGAACGTCAGGCCCATGACGCGCGACAAGGCCATGGCGGAGCTGGAGGAGCTCAGGCGGCGGCGCGCCGAGCAGGGCGCCGCGTCCGAAAAGACCAAGGACGCCGAAGTCTCCGAGGGCCCCCGGGGCGGCGGCGGGGCATCGCGCGCCAACCGGCGGCGCGCGACGTTGCGCATGCCGTGGGGGCTGGAGAACGTGGTCAGCGGCTGTATGTTGGGACGGGATCCGAGCGGCCCGTACGGCGAGCTGATCGAGAAAGAAAATCCCGACCTTTCCGTAGGGAACCGTCACGCCCGGTTAAGCATCAGGGACGGCCAGGTCTTCATCCGCGATCTCGACTCTCGGAACCACGTCTTCATCGACGGCAAGCGTATCGTATCGGGCGTGGATGTTCCCGTGCCCTGGGGCGCGCGGGTCTCGCTCTCGCTGCTGTTCACCTTCGAGGTGCTGCAGCCATGAGTTTCCGCCCTGTCTTGAGCGTCGATGTCGCCGCTTTTTGTCATCAGGGGCGGGTACGGGCGAACAATGAAGATCTGATCGCGCTGGACGCCTGGGTGCAGGCCGAGCCGATGTTCGTGCCCGTCACGGCCCAGTTCAATCTCGACCGTCCCCTGCTGTTCGCGGTGGCCGACGGCATGGGGGGGCACGAGGCGGGCGAGGTGGCCAGCGCGCTGGCCATACGCCTGGTGGTGCAGGAGCGCGCGCGTCTGAGGGACAACGACGCGGTCGCCGACGTCATCAACGAGGCGCATCAGGCGATCCTGGCCCACGCGACGGCGGAGCCGCCCACCGCGGGCATGGGCACCACCATCGTAGGCCTGCAGCTCAGGCCCGACGGCCTGACTTGGTTCAATGTCGGCGACAGCCGCCTTTACCGGCTTCGTGACGGCTACCTGCGCCAGCTCAGCGTCGACGATGTTCCGGCTTTCGAGCGCGAGCAGGCGCTCTCCGAGAACCGTCCGGCGCGCGTTCTGTCCGCCTGTCTCGGCGGCCGTCAACCCGCGGAGCGCCTGCAGCCTCACGGCGCCACGGAGAGCTTGCCGGAGGAGGGGTGCTGGTTGCTGTGCAGCGACGGGCTTAGCGACGTCCTGGACGTCGAGACCATCGAGGCGGATCTCAAAAGCAGTGTCGCCGACGATCTTCTGCGCACCGTGCTGCGGCTGTTCGACAAGGCCATGAGGTCGGGCGGGCCAGACAATATCTCGATCGTGCTGGTGCGCGTTTCCCGCCTGAGGATGGAGAAGCGCTCATGAGCCGCCCGCCTCCCGACCACAGGTTGCCGCGTGTCCTGAGGCGGCGCGGTTTCGTGATCGAACGCCAGCTGCGCGACCCGGGCGCGCAGGCCGACCTCTATGTGGTCCGGATGCGGAGCGGCGGCCAGCGTGTCGTCAAGCTGTACCGGCCGGAGGCGAACATCGACGAGGGCGCGCAGGCCCGTCTGGTGGAGTTGGATTCGCCCTATGTCGTCCGGCTTTTCGAGTCCGGCCTCTCGGATCCGGAAAACGTCTGGTTCGAAGTCCTGGAATATGTCGAGGGCGGTTCGCTGGCCGATCTGATCCGCCGCGAAGGTCCGCGTCTGCAGGAGGAGCGGGTCCAGGCGATCCTCTCCCAGATCCAGGCGGCCATCACCTTTCTCCACACGCGCTTGCAGATCGTTCACCGCGACGTGAAGCCGCAGAACATTCTGGTGCGTTCGAGCGAGCCCCTCAGCCTCGTCATGGCCGACTTCGGAACCGTGTCCAGCCTGCGCGAGCGCAGCGACCTGTCCAGGCAGATTCCGAGAAGCGTCGCGTATTCAGCGCCCGAGGAGGGGCGCAGTTTGGTCAGCTATCCCGCCGACTGGTGGTCTCTCGGAATGATGCTGGTCGAGATGCTGGTCGGGCGCCATCCGTTCGCCGACCCGAACGGCGGCTTGCTCGAGCCTCTGGAAATCATGAACCGCCTCGCCCGCGATTCCGTCGATGGTCTGGTGGACGGCGTGCCCGAGCGTTGGCGGAACCTTTGCCGCGGCCTGCTGCGAGGGCGTCCCGATAATCGGTGGAACCAGCAGCAGGTCACCGACTGGCTCTTGGGCGGCTCGCCCGAGGTGGAGGACGAGCCCCGAGGACTGTTCGACTATCGGCCGTTCGCCTTCGCGGGGCAGGAGCTTTGGGATCGGCGGCAGATCGCTCATGCGTTCAAGGCCAACTGGGCGGAAGCGCTCGAGGCTCTGGGGCGAGGCCGGTTGGCCAGCTGGGTGCGCGACGAACTGCAGGATCAGGGACTGTTCGAGCGACTGGGACGGGTCGACGCGGCCTATCAGCATCCAGAGGCGCGCCTGCTGTTTTCGATCCTCGAGCTCTATCCCTCGGTGACGCCGGCTCTAAGGGGGCATGACATCGACGAGCCGGGTCTGGCGCGCTTGGCGATGGCCGCGGCCGCGGAAAGCGCCGCGGGCGAGGGTCCGGCCGCGCCCTCTTCCGCCTCGGCCGTGCTGGAGCTGATCTACGACCAGGGCCTGCTGACGAGCTATGCCGACCACATGTTCAATCCCTGGCATGGCGACACGGATCGTCGCTGGCGCGCCCAGATGCGCGAGCTGCGGCAGGCTGCCGATATCCTGCCCGCCGGGGCGCGTGAAATGATCGCCGCCCGAATTCCTTTCGCGGCGGCGACGGGATTGGCGGCCCTGTGCGGTCCAAACCGTGAAGCCTCGCTGCAGGCGGCGTACGAGGCCCTTCTGCCGGCGCGCGCGCGGGCTCTGGCCGAGTGCGACTGGCTGGCGACGATCCTGCATCGGATCGACGGCGCCTACACCGCGGGGCGGGGTGCGACGCTCGGAGCCTTGATCGCGGTCGTGCCGGCGCTCGCGCCTCTGGCGGCGGATCCGGCTCGCCGCACCCGTGAGCGTCGGCGGCAGGAACAGCAGCGCCTCGGACTGCGGCGGGCCCAGCAGTTCGGATTGCTGGCTCTGGTAGGAGCCGTCGTCTGGCTGACCATGTTCCAGGTTCGGGTCGTCATGGCCGAAGCGCAGCGGCGCGGCGCGGTGGTCCAGGCCGTTTCGTTCGATTCGGCGCCCGCCATTCCCGGCCCGGAGCCGGACAATGGAGTCTTCGCGCTGCCCGCCGCCGGCAAGGTCGTCGCCAATCTCAAGGTCGTCAATCCGCGCATAGAGCTGGACAATGTGAAGGTGGTGCAGGTCGGGGGCGCGGCCAAGGCGGCGCGTTGCGAGATCCCCCTCTATCCGCCCGAGGGGCCGTTCAGCTGCGATCTCGGCGCTTTGCCCAAGGGGCGCCATCGCTTCAAGGTGCTGTTGAACGACCAGAAGGTGCGCGAGGTCACCTTGGTCGTGGGCGGTCGAAAGCAATAGCCCGGGCGCTGTCGGTCCCGGTGAGCTGAGGGACGACACGATCCGAGCGCGTGACTTTGATACCCGCGGAGCGAAACCTGTCCGCTCGTGTCAGTCTCGGCGGCTCAACGGGCGATGCGCCGCCGATAGGGGCGTCGATGCGGCCGTCTTCGGCGGTGCATGGGTAAGCTGTTGGAGGAGAATATTTGGGAAGCGGAGAGCAGTGGCGGTGAGAGAGGGATTCGAACCCTCGATAGAGTTTCCCCTATACACGCGTTCCAGGCGTGCGCCTTCAACCACTCGGCCACCTCACCAGCGCACTCGGGTCGGGGGCGGTTGAGACCCCCGGCGCGGGAAGGGGCGCAATATACTCAGGCAGCGACTCGTAGCAAGCGCCGTTACGGGGTGAAACCGGGGCTGGGACGACTTATATCTGCGGCCGAAGAGCGCCCGTCCCCCACGGGCCCGAAACTCCCGCCTTCGAAAGGCCCCGTCCCATGCTGTTCAAGAAGCTTCTCGAGATGCCGACCGTCGACCAGGCCCTGCCGGGCCGCGAGGCCGCCATCCCCACCGCCGACGTCCATTTCGTCAACGGCCACGCGCTGAAGGGGCCCTATCCCGACGGCCTGGAGACGGCCGTGTTCGCCATGGGCTGCTTCTGGGGTGTCGAGCGGGTGTTCTGGCAGGTCCCCGGCGTCTACGTGACCGCCGCCGGCTACGCGGCGGGCGTCACGCCGAACCCGACCTATGAAGAGGTCTGCTCGGGCCGCACCGGCCACACCGAGGTGGTGCTCGTGGTGTTCGACCCCAAGGTCGTCACCTATGAGGCGCTGCTGAAGACCTTCTGGGAGAACCACGACCCGACCCAGGGCATGCGCCAGGGCGGCGACATCGGCACCCAGTACCGCTCGGGGATCTACGCCACGAACGACGCCCAGGCCGCCGCGGCCGTCGCCAGCAAGGAAGCCTACCAGCAGGCGCTGTCGGCCAAGGGCCTGGGCCCGATCACCACCGAGATCGCCGCCGCCGGCCCGTTCTACTTCGCCGAGGACTATCATCAGCAGTACCTGGCCAAGAACCCGGGCGGCTATTGCGGCATCGGCGGCACCGGCGTGACCTGCCCGATCGGCGTGGGCGTCGAGGCCTGATGACCCCTGCGGCCTTTCACGAAGCGGCCATGGCGCTGCCCGCGGCGACCATGACCGTCCAGTGGGGCGACGACCAGGTCTACAAGGTCGGCGGCAAGATGTTCGCCGTCATCGGAACGGGCGTCACCCACGGCGGCGGCGTCTCGTTCAAGGTCTCGGACGTCGCCTACGAGGTGCTCACCGAAACCGGGCGGGCGATCGCCGCGCCCTATCTGGCCCGCGCGAAATGGGTGAAGCTGGAAGACCTGTCGGCCTTCGACGACGCCGAGGTCGCCGACTGGCTGAAGACGGCGCATGCGCTGGTGGCGGCCAAGCTGACGAAGAAAGCCAGGGCGGAACTGGGGCTCTGAGAAAGACCCCCTCAGTCGCTCCGCGACAGCTCCCCCAGAGGGGGAGCATTTTCCTGGCGCGGCGCTTTTAGATCCTCCCCCTCTGGGGGAGGT
>JASGDR010000666.1:0-6004 GCA_047607095.1 Caulobacter sp. | reverse complement strand
TTCAGGGCCGCCGTCCGGGCCGGGCCGGCGGCGGGCGTCCAGGCCGCCTCGAAGACGTCGCCCGAAGCGCCGCGCCCCAGGGCCTTGCCGACCGTCAGCTCGCGCCAGGCGACCGGGCCGGAGGTCGTGTCGTCGCCGGTGTCGAAGGGGTTGCCGGCCCAGGCCAGCCAAGCCAGCGACGGCAGGCCGGCCAGCCAACCGGGCATGGCCTCGAAGCGGTTGGCCGAGATGCGCAGCAGTTCGAGACGGTTCGCCCCGGCCAGGCTTTCGGGCAGGGCCTCCAGCCGGTTGCCGGCCAGCATCAGCTTCTGCAGGGCCGGGCGCTCGCCCAGGGCCGCGGGCAGGGTCGTCAGCCGGTTGTTGGTCAGGGTCAGCCAGCGCAGCCGCGGCGGCAGGGCCTTGGCCGGCAGTTCCTCCAGGCCGCAGTCGCGGAAGCCGACCTGGCTCAGGGCCTCGCAGTCGCCCAGGCTCTCGGGCAGGCGGCGGAACGGCGAATAGGAGCAGAACAGGAAGCGCAGCCGCTTCAGCCGCCCCATGTCCGCCGGCAGGGTCGACAGCCGCGAGCCGGAGAGGTCCAGCGCCTCCAGCGTGTCGGCCAGGTCGAAGATCTCCGGCGGGAACTCGGCGAGGTCCGCGCCGGAGAGATCGAGTTCGCGCGCGCCGGCCAGGTCGCCGGCGCGCAGGGCGGCCAGGGTCTTGCTCGCCGCCCCGGTCATGCCGATCAGTCCCGCAGCAGGTCGTTGATCGAGGTCTTCGAGCGGGTCTGGGCGTCGACCGTCTTGACGATCACGGCGCAGTAGAGGCTCGGGCCGCCCTTCGGGTCGGGCAGGCTGCCGGGCACCACGACGCTGTAGGGCGGCACCTTGCCGATGTGGATCTCGCCGGTCTTGCGGTCGACGATCTTGGTCGAGGCCGACAGATAGACGCCCATCGAGAGCACGCTGCCCTCGCCGACGATCACGCCTTCCACCACTTCGGAGCGGGCGCCGATGAAGCAGTTGTCCTCGATCACGGTCGGGTTGGCCTGCAGCGGCTCCAGCACGCCGCCGATGCCGACGCCGCCCGACAGGTGGACGTGCTTGCCGATCTGGGCGCACGAACCGACCGTCACCCAGGTGTCGACCATGGTGCCCTCGTCGACGAAGGCGCCGATGTTCACGAACGACGGCATCAGGATCACGTTCTTGGCGATGTGCGAGCCGCGACGGACGATCGCGCCCGGAACGGCGCGGAAGCCGCCGGCCTCGAACTGCGGGGCCTCCCAGCCGTCGAACTTGTTCGGAACCTTGTCCCACCACGGACCCACGCCGCCGCCGAGCGTGCCGGCGCGCATCACGGTGTTGGGGTTCAGGCGGAACGACAGCAGCACGGCCTTCTTCAGCCACTGGTGCGTCGTCCATTCGCCGTCGATCTTTTCCGAGACGCGGGCCTTGCCGCCGTCGAGCAGCAGCAGGGCTTCTTCCACGGCCGTGCGGACCGGGCCGGTGGTGGCGACGCCGACGCCGTCGCGGGCCTCCCAGGCGGCTTCGATCTCGGTCTGCAGGTCGGCGAGGGTGAGGGCGGTCATGTCAGGCTTCCTTCAGGCGCGCCGAGCTCAGGAACCCGGCGAGGTCGTTGGTGCGATGGTGGACGTGTTCGGAGGTCGAGGCGGCCGCGTGGGCGCCGACCAGCACGGTGGTCATGCCCAGCCGCGCGGCCGGGACGAGGTTCTTCTCGCTGTCCTCGAAGAAGGCCGCCGCCTGCGGGGCGATGGCGTGCAGCTTGGTGATCCTGTCGAACGTCGCCAGCGACGGCTTGGGGATGTAGTCGGCCGTCTCGATGGCGAAGAGGTCGCTGAACAGGTCGCGCAGGCCCAGATGCCCCAGCACTCGCTCGGCGTGGCCCAGCGAGCCGTTGGTGAAGACCAGGCGCCGGCCGGGCAGGGCTTTGATCGCCGCCTGCAGGGCCGCGTCCGGAACCAGCTGGTCCATCGAGACGTCGTGCACCTCTTCCAGGAACAGGCCCGGCTCCAGGCCGTGATAGGCCATCAGCCCGGCCAGGGTGGTGCCGTGCTCCAGATAGTACTTCTTCTGCAGCGCCCGCGCTTCGTCGCGGGGCAGGCCGGTATAGCGCTCGACGAAGTCGGTCATGCGCCCCTCGATCAGGGCCATGAACTCGGTCTCGGCCGGATAGAGGGTGTTGTCGAGGTCGAACAGCCAGGTGTCGACGTGGGCGAGGTCGGCGGTCATGGCTGGAGCCTCCCCCTTTGGGGGAGGTGGCGGCGAAGCCGACGGAGGGGGGAGGACCCTTGGCGCAGAGGCGGCTGAGAACGCCCCCCCTCCGGCCCTGCGGGCCTCCTCCCCCAGAGGAGGAGGTGCTCTGAAATCATTTCGAGATCAGCGTGCCCGCGCCGTGCTCGCTGAACAGTTCGACCAGCATGGCGTGCGGGCGGCGGCCGTCGAGGATGACGACGGCTTCGACGCCGCTTTCCACGGCGTGGATGGCGTTCTCGAGCTTGGGGATCATGCCGCCGGTGGCGACGCCGTCGGCGATCAGCTGGCGGGCCTGCTCGATGGTCATCTCGCGGATCAGCTCGCCGTCGGCGTCGAGCACGCCCTTGATGTCGGTCAGCATCAGCATCCGCTTGGCCTTCAGGGCGCCCGCCAGGGCGCCGGCCACGGTGTCGGCGTTGATGTTGAAGGTCTCGCCCTGGGCCGAGACGCCGATCGGCGCGACGACCGGGATGTAGTCGGTCTCCGAGCTGATCAGGGCCTGGATCAGGTGCGGGTCGACCTTGGTCGGCTCGCCCACGAAGCCCAGGTCGACGGCCTGCTCGATGTTGCTGTCCGGATCCTTCTTGGTCCGGGTCACCTTCTCGGCGGTGATCAGGCGGGCGTCCTTGCCCGATAGGCCCACGCCGCGCACGTCGGCCTCGGCGCCGGCCTGGGTGATCCAGTTGGCGATTTCCTTGTTGATGGCGCCCGACAGCACCATCTCGGCCACTTCCATCGTCGCCTCGTCGGTGACGCGCAGGCCGTCGATGAAGGTCGACTTGACGCCGGCCTTGTCGAGCATGCGGCTGATCTGCGGACCGCCGCCGTGGACCACCACGGGATGCACGCCCAGGAGCTTCAGCAGCACGGCGTCGGCGGCGAACAGCTTGGCCACCTCTTCCTGGCCCATGGCGTGGCCGCCGTATTTGATCACCACCGTCTCGCGGTCGTAGATCTGGATGTAGGGCAGAGCCTCGGCCAAAGTCTTGGCGGTGGCCCAGCCGGCTTCCTCGGCGACGTCGGTCAAGGCGGTGGTCCTGGTGCGCGAAAATAGGCGCGCCTCGATAGCGGACCCCGCCCCCCCTGTCACCCTTTAGCGTCGTGGGCGGGCTCCCGGCGGCCGTATCGCCATTTCAGCGCGAGCACGGCGGCCGACATCGAAAGGCTGGCGAGGTTCGAGACCACCACCGGCCAGGCATGGATCATCAGGCCGTAGGCGACCCAGCACGCGAACCCCGTCACCGTGACCACATAGGTCCGCAGCGACACCGAGGCGGCGTCCTTTTCCTTCCAGATCTTGATTATCTGCGGGGCGAAGCTGGCGATAGACAGAAGCGCCGCGGCGGTCCCCACGAAGACGGCGACCGGCGGAGCCTCGGCCATCAGGCCGAAAGGGGCGTTTCGGTCAGGCCCCAGCGCTCGGCGTAGGCGGGGGCCAGTTCCAGCCCCACCGGCGGCAGGCCCGGCGCACGGCCTTCCTCCAGGCAGACGGCGAGATAGGCCAGGGCGGTCTTCACCCCGTGCTCGGAATAGGGCTTGCCGATCACCCCGCAGGCGCCGGCGAAGTCCTTCGGCAGGCGCTTGACGTTGGCGGTCATGAACAGGGCCACGCAGCCGCAGTCGTCATGGATCGTGCGCGCCACGTCGACGCCGGTCGGACCGTCGCCCAGGTGGACGTCGACCAGCGCGAGGTCGGGGTGCAGGGTCTTGGCCAGGTCGACGGCCTCGTCCGAGCTCATGGCGCAGCCCACCGCGTGGTAGCCCACCTCCTCGACGAGGAACTCCAGCTCGGTGGCCAGCAGGACCTCGTCCTCGACGATCAGCACATCCAACGCACGCCCGGCCATGGGTTATCTCTGGTCCTCAGTGATGCGCGCCGTTGACCGGCAGGTGGACGACGACGCGCGTTCCGGGCTCGGTCGCCGTGGTCTCGGACCGCGCCTTCAACTGCTGGCACAGCAGCTGGACGATGGTCAGTCCGAAACCCGAGGATCGGGCCCCTTCGGTTGTTCCAACGCCGTCATCGGCGATTTCGATCCGGAAATCGCCGTCCTGGCGCGTGATCGACACCGAAACCTCGCCCGCGCGGCCGTCGGGGAAGGCGTGGCGCAGGGCGTTGGAGAACAGCTCGCTGATCACCAGGGCCAGGGGCGCGGCCTTGGAGGCGGCCACGTCCACCCGCTCCAGGTCCAGCCGCACGCGGATCTCCTCGCGGTTGGCCGCGCCGGTCATGTCCGACACCAGGTCGCGGACGAAGGCCGAGACGTCGAAGCGTTCGACGTCCTCGCTCTGGAACAGCCGGCGGTGGACGGTGGCGATGGCGTTCACCCGCTCCAGCATGCCGCGCAGGCTGTGCTTGACCCCGGGATCCTTCTCGCGCCGGTTCTGCAGCAGCAGCAGGGACGAGATGAGCTGCAGGTTGTTCTTCACCCGGTGGTCGACCTCGTGCAGCAGGGCGGTCTTCTGCTCCAGGGCCTGGGTCAGTTCGCGGGTGCGGGTCTCGACGGCCTCTTCCAGGTCGCTGCGGGTCTCGCGCAGGTGCTGCTCGGTCTGCTTCTTGTCGCTGACGTCCAGTTGCGAGCCGAAGAAGTAGATGATCTTGCCCTGCTTGTTGCGCACGGGCGAAAGGTACAGCGCGTTCCAGAAGACGCCGCCGTCCTTGCGGTAGTTGAGGATGTCGATGGCGATGTCTTCGCCGTCGGCGATCGCCCCGCGCAGCTCGGCGATGGCGGCGGGATTGGTGTCGGGGCCCTGCAGGAAGCGGCAGTTGCGGCCGATCACCTCCGAGCGGGAATAGCCGGTCAGCCGCAGGAAGGCGTCGTTGGCGAAGATGATCGGATTGTCGGCCTGGGTGGCGTCGGTGACGATCATCGCCATGCGGGTGGCCCGGATCGCCGCGGCGAAGGGGTCGTCGATGCCGTGCTCGGCCGCGAGCTGATCGCCCGCCCGCTGCGACTTCAGATAATCCGTCATCCTGAGCCCGACCCCGGCTTTGTTCTGATGTTCTGCCCCGTCACGCCTGAACGCCGTCGGGAGGGTCGGGTTCCCGACCAAGCTGGGGCGTCGGAACGCAAAACGCGGCGGCCCATGGGGGACCGCCGCGTCTCGAAAGGTCAAGCTCTCAGGCCCCGGCGGGCCGGCGCGCTATTTCGGCTGGTAGATCTTGTCGAACACGCCGCCGTCGGCGAAGTGCGTGGCCTGGGCCTTGCGCCAGCCGCCGAAGGTGTTGTCGATCGTCACCAGCGGGATCTTCTTGAACTTGTCGCCGTACCTGGCCGCCACCTTGGCGTCGCGCGGGCGATAGTGGTTCTTGGCGATGATGTCCTGGGCCAGCGGGCTGTAGAGGAAGCGCAGATAGCCCTCGGCGGCCAGGCGGGTCTTGTGGCGGTCGACGTTCTTGTCGACGATCGCCACCGGCGGCTCGGCCAGGATCGAGATCGACGGCACGACGATCTCGAACTGCCCGGGCACTTCCTCCAGGGCCAGGAACGCCTCGTTCTCCCAGGCCAGCAGCACGTCGCCGATGCCGCGCTGGGTGAAGGTGGTGGTGGCGCCGCGGGCCCCGGTGTCGAGCACCGGCACGTGCTTGAACAGGTCGGCCACGTAGGCCTGCGCCTTGGCCGGGTTGCCGCCCTTCTGCTTCAGAGCCCAGGCCCAGGCGGCCAGGTAGTTCCAGCGCGCGCCGCCCGAGGTCTTCGGGTTGGGCGTGATCACCTCGACGCCCGGCCTCACCAGGTCGCCCCAGTCCTTGA
>JASGDR010000665.1:0-7170 GCA_047607095.1 Caulobacter sp. | reverse complement strand
CCGACAGGGCGACGGCGGCGGCCGCGCAGGACAGGAGCTTTTTCATCGGAAATTCCTGAGAGGAAAAGGAAGGTCCGGACGGGCGCGGCGCCCGTCCGGCGGGGTCTTGCCTTAGAAGTCCAGCTGAGCGCGCAGCTGGAACTGCTTCACGGCGTAGTCCTGGTTGGCGCCGAAGTTGTCGACGTCGCCGTCGGTGTAGTTGGCCTGGAACCGGACGTACGAGGTCGGGTAGTAGTTCACGCCCAGGGTGACGCCCGTGTACTTGCCGGCCTGCGAGGTGGTCGGCTTGGTCTTCAGGGTATCGTAGGCGTCGGTGGTGTCGGCGATGTCGTAGCGCAGGGCCAGTTCGACGCCGCCCCAGCCGCCGGCCGTGACCGGGTTGAGGATCTTCGGACGCTTGAACTCGCCGGCCATGGCGTCGTAGTTGCGCATCTCGCCGGTCGGCCAGAAGGTGACGTAGGCGTAGCCGACCTTGACGGTCGGATCGGCGCCGACGGCCGAGCCGCCCACGCGGGTCACGTCGATCGACGAATATTCGCCCTGCACCGAGAACGGGCCGTGCACGTAGGCGCCTTCCACGGCGACGGTGTTGTCGCGGTTGCCGATGGCGCCCGTGGTGTAGAAGGTGGTGCCGTTGGTGTAGGCGGTGTTGGTGCGGCCGGTGTAGCTGAAGGCGCTTTCGTCGCCGCGGTTGCGGTAACGGTACGACACGGCCAGGTGCAGCTTGTCGAGGTCGGTGTTGATCGGCGCGTAGTGGAAGCGGCCGGTGACGGCGATGCGTTCCTTGGAGTCGGCGCCGGCGTTGGCGGTGTCGGCCGAGTTGATGCTGTTGCCCTGTACCGCGCCGGTGACGCTGTAGTTCAGGCCCTGGTACTTGGCCACGACGCCCAGCAGGTAGGAGTCGACGCCGAAGTCGCCGTACGGACCGCGGTCCATGAAGGTGGTGAAGCGGGTCGAGGTCAGGTTCTCGAGGCCGGTGGCCTTGACGTTGCCGAACAGCAGCGAGATCGGCTCGCTCGGCTTGTACTCGATGACGACGTCGTCCCAGCTCCAGGCGCCGCCGTTCACCGCGCCGCCTTCGGCCTTGTAGGCGAAGTAGTTGTTCAGCTTGCCCTCGACGCCGAGGAAGACCTGGCGACCGCGGACGTTGCGGGTGTCGAAGTCGCCGCCGGGGCCGTCGCGCGAGACGTCCTGGAACACGGCGTCCAGCAGGATGCGGCCGCGGACCTTGAAGGCCACGTCGTCGTTCGAGAATTGCGGCGAGCCGCTCCACTTCACGCCCAGGTCCTGGGCTTGGGCCGCGACGCCGAGACCGAGCGCGAGCACCGCGCCGAGGGCCGAACCGGCGACCAGCGAAATCTTGTTCCGCATCTGAGAATTCCCCTTGAGGCTTTCCCTGCGCCTCGCCCCCCTCTTAGGTGCGGGATCAGGATGAGAAGGGGCTTTACGGGCGGGCCATGACGGTTCGGACACCGATCTGTGACAGCCCGATGACACGTGTTTTCAAGGGGTTAATCTGTGTCGTAGGGGACACAGGGAGCGGGCCGGAATTGTCCGCGTACGGGATTAACCCGCCAGCCAGGCCGGGATTGCCCGCCCCCTGAAAACGCAACCGTGGGAAAGAGCGCCCGCACGGTGATCGCGAAAGTGTTAACGGCTGTTGACAACTTGAGCTTATGCGCGCGGACTCTCGTAAAGCGGGAGCGGACCTGGGATCGCTTCCGCGGGAGGGGCGACATGAAATCTATGACGCTGACCTGCGCTATGATCTGCGCCGGGCTGGCCGCCTGCGCAAACAGGGCGCCCGATCTCAATCTAGCGCCTTTGAAGCAGGAACGAGCAGCGGGCGACTGCCGCCCGACCATCGACGACATTCGCGATCACATCCACGACGAGCTGGCCACGGCTTCTTTGCCGCCGAACCAGTATGTCACGATCGCCCTGAGTCTCGAGGTCGAGGACAATCTCAACCTGACGCCTTTGGTGTCCTACACGCAGCCGCTATCGCCGGGCGCCACCTTGGTGACGTCCCTGGGCGGCGAATTCGGCCGGGCCAGGAAGCGCACGTTCACCGCCACCTACACGATCGACACCGCTCAGCTCACGCCGAAAAAGGAAGCCGAAGAGAGCGCTTCCGCCGCCGCGCAATGCGCCTTTCCCCTGGATCTGAGGGGAGACCTCGGCATAGCGGAGACCGTCGGATATAATCAGCAGTTCCTCGAACCGTCCGCCGGAATGATCCCCTACCCCAAGGAAGGAAAGTACGGACCCAGCTTCGGAACCCAGATCCAGTTCGTCATAACCAAGTCGGTCGGCGGCTTCGGACCGGTCTGGACCTTCAAGCACTGGAAGTACGGGGGTGGAGCCAACAGCCTGGCCAACGGCAAGAAGAAGGACACCCATGGCGTCATCCTGACCTTCGCGCCCTACAAGCCTGCGGACCCAACCCTCCGCCTGGGGGCGATCGAGGCGAAAAAGACGCTGTCCATCGCCACTGAAAAGGCGAAGGCCGCCCGCACGGCCGCCAATGCGGCCGGCGAAAATCTGGGGCGCCTGCGATCGCAGTTCGGCACGCTTAAGAGCACCACCCTGACGGCGGCCGAACACGAGCGGGATCAAGCCGAAAAGACGGCGGCCGCGGCGGAGAAGGAGGCGCTGGCGGCGGCGACCCAGGCCCGCGCCGCGGACACGGCGGCTGAACTATCCGAGGCCGCGGCTGAAACCAGCAAGACCTCGGCGGCTCAAGCCACGCGGGATCAGCTCAATCAGATGCTGTTGCAGAACCTCGCGCCCAGATAGAGCGCGCCAGGGCTTCGGTGTACGCGGTAACCCGCCCTGAGCCCTACAGCAGCCGCGAGCGGATGGCCTGGGACAGCAGGTCGATCAGCGACACCGCCACGACGATGACCAGCACGATGCAGCCGGTCTGGTCGAACTGGAAGGCGTTGATCGAGTCGAGCAGGATCTGGCCGACGCCGCCGGCGCCGATGATGCCCAGCACCGTGGCCGAGCGGGCGCTGCTTTCGAAGCGGTAGAGGGCGTAGCTGGTCCACAGCGGCGCCACCTGCGGGATCACGCCCCAGGCGATCTCCTGGAGCTTGATGGCGCCGGTGGCGCGCACGCCTTCGATCGGCCCCTTGTCGATCGACTCCACGGCCTCGGCGAACAGCTTGCCCAGCACGCCGCCAGTGTTGAACATGATCGCCATCACGCCGGCGAAGGGGCCAAGGCCCACGGCGGTGACGAAGATCAGCGCCACGACCATGTCGGGGATCGAACGGATCAGGTCCAGGACCCGGCGCACCGGCTGCTGGATCCACCACGGGGTGATGTTGCGCGCGCCCAGAAGGCCCAGCGGCACGGCCACGACGATGGCCAGCACCGTGCCCCACAGCGCCATCTGGATGGTCTGCCACATCTTGCCGATGAACAGCTCCCAATCCATCGACAGGAAGAGCTGCGGATCGGTGAAGGCCGCGAAGAAGCCCTTGGTGAAGCCCTGCATCCGGTCGCTGTCGGTGAACAGCATCGGAAACTTGTCGATCTCGGCCGGCTTGAAGCTGATGATCAGCAGCAGCGCCACGCCGCCCCACAGCAGGACGTCGAACGCGAGCGCCGAGGTCGAGCGCTTGGGCGGGGCCGGGATCGAGGCGTCGGTCATTGCGGGATCAGTTCGCCGCCGGCAGGCCGGCCTTGGCCTCGGCCGCCAGGCGCTGGGCGCGGATGTCGGCCAGGGCCTTCTCGGCCGCGGCCAGCTTGGTCTTGTCGCCGCCCTCCTTGGCCAGGCCCAGGTTTTCCAGGGCTTCCATCTCGCGGACGGTCAGCAGGTGGGTCTCGTCGGCCGGCTTGAAGCCGCCGATCGACAGGCGCTTGAGGTTGTCGCGCTGCTTCGCGGCCTCGGGCGTGTCGCCCTGCGCATAGGTCAGGAAGAACTGGCGCAGCTTTTCCTTCACGACCGGGTCGAGGTCCTTGCGCCAGATGATCGGATCCTCGGGCAGGGTCGGCGACTCCCAGATCACCTTGACCTTGTCGGCCTGGCCGTCCTTGCGCTCGGCGTTGAGGCGCAGGCTGGTGGTGTTGTTGGTGGCCGCGTCGAGCTTGCCGTTGGCCACGGCGAACAGGTTGCTCTGGTGGTTGCCGGTCAGCACCTGCTTGAAGCAGTTTTCGGGCTTCTTGCCGGCCGGGATGAACACGTAGGTCATCGGCGCCAGGGTGCCCGAGGTCGACTTCTTGTCGCCGATGCCGAAGTTCAGCGACTTGTCGCACTTGAGCAGGCCGTCGAGGGTCAGCTTGCTGTCCTTGGGGACGATGATCACCGACTTGTAGCCGTCGACGCCGGAGGGGTCGAAGGTGCGGGCGAAGACCTCGCCGTTCGACCGGCGCACGGCCTCCAGGCCCGACTGGTTGGAGAACCAGCCCAGATCCGTCTGCTTGGCGCCCATGGCGACGATCAGCGACGAATAGTTCGACGAGAAGAACGGCTTCACCTTGAGGCCGGTCTGCTTCTCCATGTCGGCCAGGATCGGCGCCCAGTAGCTTTCCATGTTCTGGGCCGACTCGGTCGACAGGATCGAGAAGGTCACCGTGTCGGTCGCCTTGGGGGCCTCGGACGGACCCGAGCAGGCGGCCAGCGCCAGCGCCGCCCCCGTGAGCGCGGAAACCGTGAGGCCGGCGAGCAGGCTGCGGCGGATCATTGCGGGGCTCCTTCCCAGAACACGTCCTCGAATTCCGGGCCGTAGATGTCGATGAGCTTTTCACGGTCCAGCGCGTTGGCCGGTCCGTCATAGACCTTGTTCCCGGCCTTCAGGGCCACGACCCGGTCGCAGTAGCGCAGGGCGTAGTCCACCTGGTGCAGGGTGACGATGACGGTCAGGCCGTCGCTGGCGTTCAGGTCGCGGAGGATCTCCATGACCTTGCGGGCCGAGACCGGATCGAGCGAGGCGACCGGTTCGTCGGCGAGGATGATCTTGGCCTTCTGGACCAGGGCGCGGGCGATGGCGCCGCGCTGCTGCTGGCCGCCCGAGAGCGTGTTGGCCCGCTGGCCGGCGTAATCGGATATGCCCACGCGGTGCAGGGCGGCCATGGCCGCCTCGCGGGTCTCCCTGGGCCACCAGCCCAGCAGCCCGCGCATCAGGGGGATGCGGCCCAGCGAGCCGAGCGCGACGTTGCTGAACAGCGACAGGCGGCCGACCAGGTTGAACTGCTGGGCGATGAAGCCGATGCGGATGCGCGCCTTGCGAACCTGGTCGCCGAGCTTGCCCCTGGCCTGGACGCCGCCGCCGAAGGCGGTGATGACGCCCCCCTCCTGCCCATTGGCGCCGTCATCGATGGTCTGCAGACCGTCGATCGAGCGCAGCAGGGTCGACTTTCCGGAGCCCGACGGACCGATGAGCGCGATCATCTCGCCCCGCGCGACGTCGAGTGAAACGGCGTTCAGGGCCTTCCGCGACCCGAAGGTCTTGGAGACGGAACGGATCGAGAGAACAGGGTCCGACGTCATGGTCGGGACGAATCCTTAACGTGGTTTCCGACGCGGGCAAATCCGTTCCCTGCTTTGCGTGCGCCGCGCAACGGATTTGTGACATGCGGTGGATCAATTCGCCCCCCGGGACGGCGGGGCCGCGGCGGGGACGGCCCGGGGCGGCCCCCGTTCAAAAGGGACTTTACATCCCCCCCAATCGCCCCTATTTCGCACGGCTCCGGCGGACCCGAAGTCCTCTAAAGCGCTGCTAACGCCGGCCTGGGTTTAACTTCCAACAGGGGGTTACGTGAATTGTCCACGTACCACACGCCCCTGGACCTGGTCCGTGAGCGGTCACCGGAACGTCCCGTCGCACTCGTGCGACCGGACGCGGTGTCGGTAGCGGCGCGCTGGTTCCAGTCTGAATTCAAAGGCGACGTTTTCTACGCGGTGAAGGCCAATCCTTCCCCGTGGGTGATCCGCGAGCTGGTCACGGCCGGCGTGCGGTCGTTCGACGTCGCCTCCGTGGCCGAGATCGAGCTGGTGGCCGAACACGCCCCCGGTTCGCGCATGGCCTTCATGCACCCGGTCAAGAGCCGGCGCGCCATCTCGGCCGCCTATTTCGACCACGGCGTGCGCACCTTCTCGTTCGACACGCACGAGGAGCTGGCCAAGATCATCGACTCGACCGGCCAGGCCAAGGACCTGAACCTGATCGTCCGCATGGGCGTGCAGGCCGAGGGCGCGGCCTATTCGCTGTCGGGCAAGTTCGGCGTCGACCTGCACAACGCCCCGTCCCTGCTGCTGGCGGCCCGCCGCTCGACGCAGGACCTGATGGGCGTGAGCTTCCACGTCGGCAGCCAGTGCATGCGCCCCACAGCCTACCAGGCGGCCATGGCCCAGGCCTCGCGGGCGCTGGTGCGCGCCGGCGTGCTGGCCGACGTCGTCGACGTCGGCGGCGGCTTCCCGTCGATCTATCCGGGCATGGTCCCGCCGGACCTGTCGGAATATCTGGCGGCCATCGACCGCGGCTTCGCCGAGATGATGGTGCACGAGACCACCGAGCTGTGGTGCGAGCCGGGCCGCGCGCTGTGCGCCGAGGCCTCGTCGCTGCTGGTCAAGGTCGAGCTGAAGAAGGGCGACGCGCTCTATCTGAACGACGGGTCGTACGGCTCGCTGTTCGACGCGGCGCACATGAAGTGGCCCTTCCCGGTGAAGCTGTACCGCAAGAACGGCGAAGTGGTGGAAGAGGGCCTCAAGCCCTTCCGCTTCTACGGCCCGACCTGCGACAGCGTCGACCACATGCCCGGCCCGTTCTGGCTGCCGGAAAGCGTGGACGAAGGCGACTACATCGAGATCGGCATGCTGGGCGCCTACGGCGTTGCGATGTCGACCCGCTTCAACGGCTTCGGCGAAACCGACACCGTCGAGGTGCAGGACGCCCCGATGGCCTCGATGTACGGCCTGGCCAAGCGCTCGATCCCGGTGGTCCGCACCGAGGCCGAGGAACGCAAGGTGGTGCGCTTCTCCCGCCCCAAGGGCGCGGCCGGCAAGCGCAAGCGCCGTCGCTGATTTGACGTCTTAGGCGTTTAGTTCTCTCAACGCCGCGCAGACCCCCTCAGTCGCTCCGCGACAGCTCCCCCAGAGGGGGAGCATCTGGAGCGACAGATCCTCCCCCTCTGGGGGAGGTGGCCCGGAGGGCCGGAGGG
>JASGDR010000664.1:0-4029 GCA_047607095.1 Caulobacter sp. | reverse complement strand
GCGTCGACCACCTGTGGACGCCTGGTCAGGTCGATCGGCGAATGGAAGCCTTCACGGAAAACGAAGAGGCCTTCATCGCCGAGCGCGACAGCTTCTACATGGCCAGCGTGTCGGACACCGGCTGGCCCTACGTGCAGTACCGCGGCGGGCCGCCCGGCTTCCTGAAGGTCATCGACGAGACCACCCTGGCCTTCGCCGACTTTCACGGCAATCGCCAGTACATCAGCGTCGGCAACCTGGACGCCAACGATCGCGTGGCGCTGATCCTGGTGGACTATCCCCGGCGCGCCCGGCTGAAGATCCTGGCCCATGCCGAACGGCTGTCGCTCGACGCCGACCCGGCGCTTCTGGCCAGGGTTTCCGACCCCGCCTATCGGGCCAAGCCTGAACGGATCTTCCGGCTGCGGCTGGCGGCGTTCGACTGGAACTGCCCCCAGCACATCGTGCCGCGCTTCACCGAGGCCGAGGTCTCGCGAGCCGTGCAGCCGCTTCGCGAAAGGCTGGAGGCGCTGGAGGCGGAAAACCGAACGCTGCGCGAGCGGCTCGGACAGCAAGAACCCTAGGCGAGGTGGCGGTCCAGGAAATCGCGGATGTAGTCCGCGATTTCGCGACCATGCGTCTCCAGGGCGAAATGGCCCGCATCGAGGAAATGCACCTCCGCCTTCGGCAGGTCGCGACGGAAGGCCAAGGCCCCGGCGGGCAGGAAGAAGGGATCGTTGGCGCCCCAGACCGCCAGCAGCGGCGGCTGGCGGTCGCGGAAATAGGCATGGATCCGCGGGTAGAGCGCGACATTGCCGGCATAGTCGGCGATCAGGCCAAGCTGGATGTCGTCGTTCCCCGGCCGCGACATCAGGGCGTAGTCCAGCCAGTAGGCCTCCGGCGCCACCTGGCTCTCGTCGGGCGCCCCGTGCGTGTACTGCCAGCGCGTGGTCTCGAGGGTCAGCATACCGCGCATCGCCTCGCGATTGGCCGGCGAAGGATCGGCCCAATAGGCGCGGGTCGTCGCCCAGCCGTCGCTGAGGCCCTCCTCATAGGCGTTGCCGTTCTGGGAGATGACGGCGGTGATGGCGTCGGGTCTGGCCAAGGCCAGGCGCAGGCCGACCGGCGCGCCGTAGTCGAAGATGTAGATCGCATAGCGCGCGAGACCGACGGCGTCGGTGAAGCCGGCCACCGTCTCGGCCAGACGCGCGAAGCCGTAGTCGAAGCCGTCGGGCGCCGTGGTGAAGCCGAAGCCCGGCAGGTCCGGCGCGACCACGTGATAGCGGTCGGCCAGACGCGGGATCAGATTCCGGAACTGGTGCGACGAGGTCGGGAAGCCGTGCAGCAGCAGGATCGTCGGGCGGTCGGGATCGCCCGCCTCGCGGTAGAAGACCGAGACCTCTCCGACGTCGACGCGGCGCAGGACGATCTGGGATTGGACGAATTCCGGCGTCATCTCGACCTCCTGTCCGGGACCGGAAGCACCGCTAGGCGCCGCCCCTGGCCACGGCCTGGGCCTTCTGGAAGCTCTCCATCACCGCTGCGTAGTTGGGGGCCGCCAGGCCGTAGAGCTTGGCCAGCTCGGCGGCTTCGGGGCGCGCCCAGGTGCGGTGCATTTCGCTGAGCAGCGCATTGGTCGAGGTCGGCTTGACCCCGCCCTGGACGAAACGGGCCAGACTGGTGCGCGAGGCCATTTCACTGGGATCGCCCGAAGCGTCGACGACGGCATAGACCTCATAGCCCGCCGCACGCGCGTCCAACGCCGGGAACATCACGCAGACGCTGGTCCAGACGCCGGCCATGACCAGGGTCCTGCGGCCGGTAGCCCGGACCTGGTTGACGAAGTCGCCGTTGTCCCAGGCATTCACTTCGCCCTTGCGCGGCACGTAGACCGCATGAGGCGCCAGTTCGTGGATTTCGGGCATCAGCGGACCGTTCGAGCCGGTCGGTTCGGAAGCGGTCGTGATCACCGGGATGCTCAGAAGAGTCGCCAGCCGGGCGACCATCTCGACGTTTCGCCGCAGGTCCGCCACGGCGATGTCCTTCACCGTCTGGAAGAGACCCGACTGGTGATCCAGGAGCAGGATCACCGCATCTGCGGGATCCAGCAGGGCCGCGCCGCCGCCCGTGGGCAGGACGCTCGATTTCGGGTTCGGCGACGTCGTCATGGGGTTTCCTCGAATGTCCGCCGCGACAGGCCTACTCCAGGAGCCGCGCGCCAAACGACCATTCGCCGAGACGCCGGATCAGGCCAGTAAAGCCCGGTAAAATACCGTACCGATCAAGTTCAAGCCCCCCGCATCAACCTACCCTTAGGAGCCGAACGGACGATTGATCGGTGATGACCACAGTAAAGCATGCTCGCCCCGGCCAATCATTGACCGGGCTTTACCACGCCTAACACCACACCCGCCTCCCTGGGAACTAAGCCTATCGACCAACACCCGCCCCGGGTCGGTCCCCATGGAGAACAAGATGAAGCGCGTCCTCATTGGAATGACGGCGGCCCTGGCCGCCGCCGCGCCCGCCGGCGCGCCCCTCGCGGCCGAAAAGCCGGTCTCCATCGTGCTGGTCCACGGCGCCTTCGTCGACGCCTCCGGCTGGCGACCGGTCTACGACCTGCTGTCGAAGAAGGGCTTCGAGGTCCTCGTCGTCCAGAACCCGACCATCACGCTTGACGGCGACGCCACGGCGACCCGGGAGGTCATCGCCCAGGCCAGGCATCCGGTCATTCTCGTAGGCCACTCCTACGGCGGCGCGGTGATCACCCAGGTCGGAGCCGACCCCAAGGTCAGGAGCCTGGTCTATCTGGCCGCCTTCGCCCCTGACGCCGGCGAGTCCGTGCTGCAGCTGGCCAGCACGCCGGTACCCGGCGCGCCGCCCGCGCCGCTGCTGCCGCCCAAGGACGGTTTCATCCAGGTCGATCCGGAGAAATTCCCCTCGGCCTTCGCCGCCGACGTCGATCCGGCCATCACGCGCTTCATGGCCGCCTCGCAGACGCCGTGGGGCCTGGGCGCGGTCGGAGCCAAGATCACGGCGCCGGCCTGGAAGGCCAAGCCCAGCTACTACCTGCTGGCGACACAGGACCTGATGATCCCGCCGGCGGCCCAGCGCGCGATGGCGCTGCGGGCCAAGGCCACGCTGGTCGAAACGCCGAGCAGCCACGCCGTGATGCTCTCCAGGCCCGGCGACGTCGCCGACTTCATCGCGAAGGCGGCCGACGAGAGCCAGTAGTCGCCCAGCCAGACGATCTCGCCGCGTCATCCGGCACGGCGAGGCCCCTTCCCTCCCCCGAACATCCAAGGAGATACCGATGACTCGACCGTTCGCGTCGGCAGCGCTGACCGCTGTCGCCCTCGCCGCCGCCACCCTGGTCGCCGCGCCTCACGCCCTCGCCGCCCCGGCCCCGAACGCAGCGGCCGCGCGCCCGGCGCCGCCGGTGATCCATTACCGGACCGCCACCATCGACGGCGTGAAGGTGTTCTACCGCGAGGCCGGCCCCGCGGACGGTCCGGTGGTTTTGCTGCTGCACGGCTTCCCGACCTCGTCGCACATGTTCCGCAACCTGATCCCGCTGCTGGCCGACAAGTACCGGGTCATCGCGCCGGACTATCCCGGCTATGGCCAGAGCGACGCGCCGGACCACACCAAGTTCGCCTACACCTTCGCCAACCAGGCCGACACCGTCGACAAGCTGGTCACTCAACTCGGGGCCAAGCGCTACACCATGTACGTCATGGATTACGGCGCCCCGATCGGCTACCGGCTGGCGCTGAAGCATCCCGAGCGCGTCAGCGGCCTGATCGTCCAGAACGGCAACGCCTATGACGAGGGCCTGCAGTCGCCCTTCTGGGATCCCATCAAGGTCTACTGGAAGGACCGCTCGCAGAAGAACCGCGACGCCCTGAACGGCCTGGTCACCCTGGACATCACCAAGTTCCAGTACACCGACGGCATGGGCGACGTGGGCCGCATCAGCCCCGACAACTGGGTGCATGACCAGGCGCTGCTCGACCGGCCGGGAAACCGCGACGTCCAGCTGGACATGCT
>JASGDR010000663.1:0-4418 GCA_047607095.1 Caulobacter sp. | reverse complement strand
GCGCCGGGGGCGCGGCGCTGGCGCCGCCGCCCCCGCCGCGCATCCTCGCGCGCCACGCCTGCACGCCTCGCGGGCGTCCGCTGACGAAAGGCACGCCATGACCGCCCGCATCGAGATCGTCGAGGTGTCGCCCCGCGACGGGCTGCAGAACGAAAAGGCGATGGTCTCGGCGACCGACAAGGCCGCCCTGGTGCTGAAGGCCGTCGAGGCCGGCGCCCGGCGGGTCGAGGCGGTCAGCTTCGTCAATCCGCGCGCGGTGCCGCAGATGGCCGACGCCGACGAGGTGATGGCCCGCCTGCGTGGACAGCAGGACCTGCGCGCCCGGGGCGTGTCGCTGATCGGTCTCGTGCTGAACCGTCGGGGCCTGGACCGCGCCATCGCCGCCGACGTCGACGAGGTCAATTTCGTGGTCGTGGCCAGCGAGACCTTCAACGCCCGCAACCAGGGCGTCCCGGTGGCCGAGACCCTGCGCCAGATCTCCGAGGCCCCGAAGGTCGCCCGCGACGCCGGGCTGAAGCTGGGCGTGACCATCGCGGCGGCCTTCGGCTGTCCGTTCGAGGGCGAGGTGGCGGTGGAGCATGTGGCGCGCATCGCCGCCGAACTGGCCGACTACGGCGTCGCCGAGATCACCCTGGCCGACACCATCGGCGTCGGCGACCCGCTGGCGGTCGAGACCCGCTTCGGCGCCGTCCACGCCGTCGCGCCCGGGGCGGTGCTGCGCGCCCACTTCCACAACACCCGCAACACGGGCCTGGCCAACGCCTTCGCCGCCTGGCGCGCGGGCGTGGCCGGCCTCGACGCCTCGATCGGCGGGATCGGCGGCTGCCCCTTCGCCCCGGCCGCCACCGGCAACGTCCCCACCGAGGACCTGGCCTATATGTTCGCGCGGATGGGCGTGGCGACGGGGCTGGACCTGCCGACGCTGGTCGACGCGGCCGGCTGGCTCAAGGGCGTGCTGGGCGCGCCGAGCCTGCCGGGCATGGTGTCGAAGGCGGGGGGATTTCCGGCCTGAAAGAACCTCCTCCTCTGGGGGAGGCGGCCGAAGGCCGGCGGGGGGACGTTTTCAGCTTCCGATGTGGTGGAAGTTCAGCCGTCACGCCCCCCACCGATCGCTTCGCGATCACCTCCCCCACGGGGGGAGGTTTCTGCTTGGTCAGGCTGTCGCCTAGTACTTCAGGCTCACCGCCACGCTGACCGGGGCCGCGCCGACGTCCACCGCCGAGTCCTCGAACTTCGGCGGACCGAAGCGGGCCTTGGGATCGCGCGACAGGCCCACCCCGTCGGCGGGCAGGCCCAGCGCCGTCTTCTTCATCACGCCGTCGCCGTCCTGGTCGTGGAAGGCCAGGAACGACCAGCGGCCCGGCGGCAGGTTGGCGATCCTGGCGGTGACGCCGCCGGGCGCGGCCGGAACCTTCACGTTGTAGGGGCAGGTCTTCAGGAAGGTGGCCTGGTCGCAGGCCGACACCACGACCTGGCCCTTGGCGCTGCTGACGCCGGAGACGCGAACCTCCACGGGAGCCGCGCGGGCGGCTCCCGCGGCGGCCAGCAGGGCGATGGCGAGGATGCTCGATTTCACGCTGCTCGCCCCACTATTCGGCCGCGGCCGGCGCGGAGCCGCCGTGGCGCTGCTTCAAGGCTTCCTGGCGCACCCGGTCGCCGTCGACCAGCGGCACGGTCTTCAGCAGGAACTCCTTGGCCTGCTTGGGATCGCCGCGATCGGGCGAGGGGACGACCATGGCCCGCTTGCCCTGCACGTCGCGCTCCATGGCGTCGACGTCAAGCGCCCAGCCCTTCTCGATCAGCTCGCGGCGCTTGTTGCGCCAGGCCACCATGATGCCGTCCGACTTCACGCTGACTTCCTCGTGCAGATAGACGGGCAGCAGCTCGGGGCAGACCTTGTTCATGATCTCGTGGTCCTGGTCGAAGATCCGCAGGGTGCGGCGGCGGCTGTCGCCGTCCCACATCTTCGAGGTCAGGAAGTTCCGCGCCATGATCCAGCGGGTGATGGTGTGGGTCTCGTCGATCGGCGTATTGACGTCGAAGATCACCGTCGACCAGGTCGGGGTGGGGCGGATCTGGATCCGCACGTGGGCGCCCGAGACGTGGAAGCCGTTGCGCACGGTCACCATGCTGCGCTTGGACTTGCGGAAGAATTTCCACATGCCCTTGTACTCGGGCGGCACGAACTTCAGCTCGGCATAGGCCGACCAGGCGTCCTCCTCGAGCGTGAACTCATGGACCTGCGGGGCTTCCTTGTCGCCGAAGCTGGGGTGGACGAAGGCCGCGTGCGAGGGGTCGATGCCGTTCTCGGTGATGCGGGCGTAGTTGGCGTCCCAGGCGTAGGAGCCGCGGATCTTGCGCCAGCTGTCGTCCTCGTACTCGGCGAAGGGCGGCAGGGGCGGGCGCTCGGCCTCCGGCTGGTCGCCCATGAACACCCAGATCCAACCGTACTTTTCCTGCACCGGATAGGAGTCGACGCGGGCGCGCGGCGGGATCTTGGTTTCGGGATCCTGCGACGGGATCTTCACGCAGCGGCCCGAGCCGGCGAAGCGCCAGCCGTGATAGGGGCACTCGATGGCGTCGTCCACGACCATGCCGCCGCCTAGCGAGGCGCCGCGGTGGATGCAGACGTCCGACAGGCAGCTGACCTTGCCCTTGGAGTCGCGGAACACCACGAACTCCAGGCCCAGCATCTTGATGCGCTTGTGGCCGCCGCGCGGAATGGCGTCGCTGTCTTCGGCCACGTACCACTGGTTCTTGATCACGGCGTCTTCTCCGGCTGCGGGGCGGGGGTGAGCCCGCGGAGGATGAGGTTGGGTATCCTGGTGTCGTCCCAGTCGTCGATATCGACGCCGTCGCGCAGGATGACCAGTTTCCGGGACGGAACTATCCAGAGGCGGCGCTTGCCCCAGCCGTCGAGGAAGATGGCGTCCTCGGCCGCGAGTGGTTCGGCCGACTTGCTGCTCTTGTCGGGACGTTCGGGCGTGTAGATGCGGTCGGCCGCGAACGGGCGGCCGCGCCAGACCTGGAAACCGTAGCCCGGATTGGCCTTGCCCGGCGCGCTCATGGCCGCGACGTACGAGGCCGGCAGGACCTCGCGGCCCTCGAACGACCCGCCGTTCGCCAGCATGATCCCGATGCGCATCCAGTCCTGCACCTGCGAGACCAGGCAGCAGTCGCCGTGCGCCAGGCCGCGTTCCTTGGCCAGCCAAAGCTGGCCGTCGTGCATGCCCAGCGGCGCGAACAGCTTTTCCGACATGTAGTCGGCGAAGGTCTTGCCGGTGGCCCGTTCGACGATGACGCTCAGCGCCACGGGATCGGGATTGTGGTGGCCGAACACCGCGCCCGGCGGATGGGTCGCCTTCAGGGCCAGGTTGTCCTTGGCCAGGTCCGGCGACAGGAAGGTGCGGATCGTGCTGGACCAGGGGGCGTAGGAATAGTCCGGCGCCGCCAGGCCCGACGACATCTGCAGGAGGTCGCGGATGGTGATCTTCGCGCGCTCGTCGCCGCGCCATTCGGTGATGAAGTCGGCGGCCGGCTGGTCGACCGACTTGATCTTGCCGTCGGCGATGGCCGCGCCGATCAGCATGCCGGTCATGGTCTTGGTGAAGGAGTGGGCCTTCATCCGCGAATTGGGGCCGACGCCGTTCCAGTAGCGCTCGTAGACGATCGCCCCGTCCTTGACGACGATCAGGGCGTCCGACTTGCGGGCTCCGGCGTAGTCGGCGGCGGCGGCCAGGGCGGCGGGATCGATCCCGGCGCCCTGCGGCGTCGCCTTGGACAGGGCGGCGCCCGGCGCGCCCTTCACGACCGCGACCGGCTTGTACCAGTCGATCGGCGGCTCGAGCGGATTGACGGTGAGCGCGCGGAAATAGCGGCTCCAGTAGAGCGGCGCCGACGCATAGGTCGCCGCGCCCGCCAGGATCGCGACGCCCAGGCCCGCCAGCAGGATCTTGCGCTTCTTGCCCATCAGGCCGCCTTCGCTTCGACGCCGGTCTTCACTTCGGCGATCGAGGTGACGCCGAACGGGATGTCGAGCTTGACGCTGGCGACGGTCTCGCCGCTGTCCAGCGCGATCTTGGCCAGTTGGCCCGAGAAGAAGTCGCCGGCCCAGAAGTGCGCGCCGTCGTCGGTCGCGCGCAGGAACGACCAGCCGCGCCCTTCCGGCACGGCGTAGGTGCGGACCACCGAGCCGTCCTGGGCCACGCGGCGCACTTCGTTGCCGCAGGAGACCAGCACGTCGTCGTTCGGCGCGGTCGCCAGGCCGAACACCATGCCCGGCGGGTCGGTGCGCACATAGAGCGGGGGCAGCTGGGCGTCGGCCTCGATGTCGTAGCGGAACACGGTGTGGCCGGTCTCGGAGGATTAAGCCACGGTCATGACGTCCGACAGCAGGGCCAGGTTGGTGACGACCAGCT
>JASGDR010000662.1:0-16512 GCA_047607095.1 Caulobacter sp. | reverse complement strand
GCGACAGGGCGCGGTTGCTGGCCCGCAAGGCCAGCCACAGGGCCAGGACGTCCAGCCCCAGGAACGGCAGCACCGGCGGCGCGCCCAGCACCAGCAGGAACACGGCGACCACCAGGTTGAAGGCCACGACCACGCCCAGCACCACGGCCATGCCGGTCTTGCTCAGCGACCGGTTGGGCCGGATGACGGCGTCCATGTAGAGGGCGGCGGCCATCTCCAAGCTCTACGCCCGCCGCGCCGCCTTGGCGAGGCGGCCGCATCACGGCATGGTCGCGCCGATGGCCGTCACCCAGAAATCCGCGAAGACCCTCGTGAAGAAGCGCCCCGCGGGCAAGCGCGTCTCGCCCGCCGAGCGCGAGCGCGTGCGCATCCTGTTCGAGCGCTTCGAGAGTCTGGAACTCCGCCCCAAGACCGAGCTGAACTACTCCAACCCCTACGAGCTGGTCACCGCCGTCGCCCTGTCGGCCCAGGCCACCGACGTCCAGGTCAACAAGGCCACCGGCCCGCTGTTCCAGGTGGCCGACAGCGCCGAGAAGATGCTGGAGCTGGGGGAGGAGGGGCTGATCAGGTACATCGCCTCGATCGGCCTCTTCCGCACAAAGGCCAAGAACGTCATCGCCTCGGCCCACATCCTGATGGACCGCTACGGCGGGCAGGTGCCCTTGAACCGCGAGGCGCTGGAAAGCCTGCCGGGCGTGGGCCGCAAGACCGCCAGCGTGGTGCTGAACGAGCTGGACGTCGAACCGGCCATCGCCGTCGACACCCACGTCTTCCGCGTCTCGCACCGGCTGAAGCTGTCGGCCGGCAAGACGCCCGACGCGGTCGAGGACGACCTGATGCGGATCGTGCCGGGCCCGTACCAGACCCGCGCCCACCACTGGCTGATCCTGCACGGCCGCTATGTCTGCGTGGCCCGCAAGCCCAAGTGCGAGATCTGCAAGATCGCCGACCTCTGTCCGTCGCTGGGGCTTTTCTGACCATGATCGGCGACGACGCCCGGGCGCGCGCCGACTGGCCCTATCTGCGCTGGGGCGGACCGACGCTGTTTCGCCGGCGAGACCTGTTCGAGGCCGCGCGGGCGGCGCTCGAGACGCTGGATTACCGCATCGTCGCCGTCGACGCCGCCTCGGTCGAGGCGGTCACGGTCGCGCTGAGCCGCGAACTCGATTGGTCCGGACAGTTCGGCTATTCGCCGTGGACCGGCAATCTCGACGCCCTGGACGAGGGGGTGGCGGGGGCGCCGTTTCCGGATTCGGCCTGTCTGGCCTTTTGCTTCGACGGCTTCGAGCGCGTCGCGGCCGAGGACGCCGCGTTCGCCCGCGGGCTGCTCGACGTCTTCACCGGCCAGGCCCGGGGGCATCTGGTCGAGGGCCGGCGCATGCTCGTCCTGGTCCGCACCGACGATCCGGATTTCCACGCCGACGGTCTCGGCGCGGCGGCGGCGATGTGGAACGCGGCCGAATTCTTCCGGGCGAGCCGGCGCGGCGACGGCTGAGCCGTCAGCCGACCCGCGCGTCCGGCCGGAACCGGGTGGTCATGGCCATCATCGCCACCACGCCGAAGGCCATCAGCAGCCAGGCGCCCGACAGGTCGGACGAGGCGTCGCGCACCCAGCCGGCCAGGAACGGCATGACGCTGGCCATGACGTAGCCGCCGCCCTGGACGAAGGCCATCAGGTCGCCGGCCTGGTCGGGGTCGGCCGCATGGTCGAGGGTGACGATCAGCGACAGCGGGAAGATCGCGCCGATGCCCGCGCCCAGCAGGCAGACGGCGGGCAGGACCAGCCAGGGCGCCAGCAGCAGGCAGGCGATGCCGGCCAGCAGCGCGGTCAGGGCGGCGACCAGCGGCGGGCGGCGGTCGGGACGGCGAGCGATGGCCGCCGAGACGGTCAGGCCCGCCAGCACTTCGCACACCGTCAGGGCCGACAGGGCGTAACCGGCCTGGTCGGCGGTCAGGCCGCGGCTGGCGTAGAACGGCGGGAACCAGGCCAGCACCAGGGTGTAGGCGCCGGTGCCGACGCCGAAGAAGGCCAGCAGCAGCCAGGCGCGGGGGGTCTTCCACAGGGCGTGTCGGCGCACGACGGCGGAACCGCCGGCCGGAGCGACGATGGTCGAACGCTGGGTCGCGCCCATCCACAGCAGCAGGGCCAGCACGGCCGGCGCGGCCCACAGGCCGAACATCGTCTGCCAGCCGGCCAAGCGGGTCAGGCCCGAGGCGCTCGCCGCGGCCACGGCGGCGCCGGCCATGATGCCGGTGGTGTAGAGCCCCGTCAGACGCGCGGCGTCGTCTCCGGCGAAGCGCTTGATGAAGCCGGGCGTCAGGGCCTGGACGGCGGCGACGCCGATCCCGACCACCGCGGCGCTGACGAAAAGCCCGCCGAGGCTGGGCCACACGGCCCGCAGGGCGCAGGCGAGGGCGATCGCCAGCAGGCCGGCGGCCACGCCCATGCGCTCGCCCAGCATCCGCCGCAGCGGCGCGGCCAGCAGGGCGCCCAGGCCCATCAGGAAGATCGGCAGGGTGGTCAGGAGACCGGCCGCGGCCGAGGAGGCGCCGGTGGCGGCCTTGACCGTGTCGAGCACCGGGCCCAGCGCCGCCAGGGCCGGCCGCAGGTTCAGGGCCGCGACGACGATCGCCGCGATGGTGAGCAAGGCGCCGCTTTTGGCGGCATGTGCGGAAAGAGCCGCGCGGCGGCGCGACTTGGCGTCTTCTTCGTAGGCGAGGACCACGATATATCTCGAAAGCAAGTATCTTGACGGCGAGATATATCCGATGACGGCGAAAGCCAAGCGTCACGACCGCGCAGGCGCGGCCTCGGTCCAATGGCGACGCGAGCGGCCTGACCTCGATCCGTTCCCGATGGAGCTGGTCGGCCGCCTGTGCGAGGCCGCCGAGATCGTGCTGAAGGACAGGCTGGCGCCGCTGTTCTCGGCCCATGGCCTGCAGCGCGGCGAGTTCGACGTTTTGGCCACCCTGCGCCGGGCGGGCGGCGACCACGCCCTGACCCCGACCGACCTTTACGAGACGGCCATGGTCTCGTCGGGCGGCATGACCGCCCGCATCGACCGGCTGGAGAAGATGGGCCTGGTCGAGCGCCGCCCGCATCCCAGCGATCGGCGCGGAACCCTGGTGGCGCTGACGGCCGAGGGACTGGCGCTGCTGGATCGGATCCTGCCGCTGCACATCGACAACGAACGGGCGCTGCTGTCGGTCCTCGACGACCGGGAGCAGCAGACGCTGAACGGCTTGCTGGCCAAGCTGCTGACGGGGCTGGAACCGGAGTAGGGGGCCTTAGACCCCCAGCCCCAGACCCCCGCGCGCCTTGGGCGGGTTGATGTGACCGGCCTCGCGGGCGCGGGTCCAGTGCAGCTTCCCGACGTTTTCGCGGAAGGCGAAGCGCAGGATGTGGTCGGCGACCACCTGTTCCAGCTTCTCCAGGGCCTCGAAGTCTTCGGCCTCCACGGTCATGTCGAGGCCTTCGGCGTCGGCGACCATCCGGCAGGGACCCAGCGGCAGCGGGAAGGCGGCCGTCGTCTCGGTCAGTTCGACCTCGAACTTGTGGCCCCAGTGCTTGGCCAGCTGGGTCATGTAGCGGGCGGCCTTGTCGGTGACGAGGCGGGCGTGGCTCTGCATGGCTCTGCTCCTTGGCTTCCCGACCTCAGACAGCTTCGATCGCCGCGGCCGCGTCGTCCAGGGCCTTGGCCACGGCCGCGATCTGCTCGGCCGACAGGGCGCCGGCGTGCAGCTTCAGGCGCAGGGCGGTCTTGAGGTTCTCGCGGGCCCGCAGGATCTGCGGCGCGAAGGCGGCGCTGCGCGAGGCGGCTTCGGCCATGCGGGCGAAGAGGCCGTTCACCGGCTGGGCGTTGGCTTCCAGGAAGGCCTGGCCTTCGTCGGTGATCGCGTAGAGCTTCTTGCCGCCGCCGGCGTCGGTCGCGGCCACGTAGCCCAGCTCTTCCAGCAGGGTCAGGGTCGGGTAGATCACGCCCGGGCTCGGGCTGTAGGCGCCGCCGGCCGCGGTCTCGACCGCCTTGATCAGTTCGTAGCCGTGGCTGGGCTTTTCGGCGATCAGCTTCAGCACGACCAGGCGCAGGTCGCCGTGGTCGAAGAACCGGCCGCCGCCGCGCGGACCGCCGCGGCCGAAGCCCCGACCGCCCATGCCGCCGTGTTCGCGGCCGTCGAAGCCGAAGGGATGGCGGCTGTGATGACCGCCGTGGCGGCCGTGGTGATGATGATGACGTCCAAACATGGTCTGCCTTTCGATGCAGTTTCGTTATATCGAAATGATAGATATATCGAAATTGGATCGGGTCAAGAGCTATTTAGATATATCTGATGCTATCGGATGCGACGGGCTGACGCAGGCCGCCGCGCCGAGGTCTCAGGCCTGGCGCAGGGTCTCGGCCAGCAGGCGGCCCTCGGCGGCGCGGCTGGAGCCGGCTCGCCACGCCACCACGATCTCGCGACTGGATTGGGCCGTGTTCAGCGGCCGCACCGTCACCGGCGCGTTCTCGGCCAACCCCGCCTGGACGGCCATGGCCGGCAGGAACGAGACGCCCAGGCCCGAGCCGATCATCTGCACCAGGGTGGGCAGCGAGGTCGCCGCGAAGCTTTCCTCGTCGCCCAGGGCCTTGGGCGGCTCCAGGCCGCAGGCGGCCAGGGCGTGGTCGCGCAGGCAGTGGCCATCCTCGAGCAGGATCACTTCCTGGCCGTCCAGGCTGGCCGGATCGACCCGGTCCTGCATGGCCATCGGATGGTTGGCCGGCGCGGCGGCCAGCAGTTCGTCGTCCTCGACATGGGCCCAGTCGAGGCCGTTCATGTCGTAGGGCAGGGCGATCAGGGCGGCGTCCAGCGAACCGGCCTTCAGGGCCGCGATCAGACGCTGGGTCAGGTCTTCGCGCAGGAAGAGGCGCAGTTTTGGGAACTGGTCGCGCAGCATCGGCAGGGCGCGCGGCAGCAGATAGGGGGCCACGGTGGGGATCACCCCCAGGCGGAAGCGCCCGGCCAGCGGCTGGCCGGCGCCGCGGGCGGCCTGAACCAGGTCTTCGGTCTGGGCCAGGATGGCGGTCGCGCGACGCACGGCCTCCTGGCCGGCGGCGGTCAGGATCACGCCCGAACGGGCCCGGTCGACCACCGGCGCGCCGAGGATCTTTTCCAGCTCCTGGATCCCCGCCGACAGGGTGGGCTGGGTGACGTAACAGGCGTCGGCGGCGCGGCTGAACGAGCCGTGCTCGGAAAGCAGCTTCAGGTACTGCAGCTGGCGAAGGGTCGGAAGCATGGCCTTGATATAGGCCGGTTCTATTGAAAGACAAAAAACAATCGATTGGATTTCTCCCCTCCCCCGCCCTACCTCCACCGCTCGCCGGCCCCGGTTCGCGACTCCGGTCGCGAAGGCGGCCGCGACCGGGGGCGCGACCGCGCCGCTCCTCCCCCTAGCCAGGCGAAGGGCGCGCCCCCGAAACGACCAGAAAACGATCGCCGGAACGTCGCCATGCCCTCCCCCGCCCTCGACGCCCTGCGCGCGGTCATCCCCGCCTACGCCAAGGACATCGGGATCAATCTGGGGGTTCTGGCCGACGAGACGGTGCTCGAGATCCAGCCGAAATGGGGCAGTTTCGTCGCCGTGGCCCACGCCGCCGGCCAGCCGGCCCTGATCCGCGCCGTCGACGCGGCCGCCCGCGAGGCCGGCCTCTCTGCCGAAGCCCTCGACGCGGCCAAGGCGGCCGCCTCGATCATGGCGATGAACAACGTCTACTACCGGGCCCTGCACCTGATGCAGAACCAGGAATACCGCGCCCTGCCCTCGCGCCTGCGGATGAACGTCATCAGCAATCCGGGCGTGGCCAAGGTGGATTTCGAGCTGTGGTGCACGGCCGTCTCGGCCGTCAACAGCTGCGGCGTCTGCCTGGACGCCCACGAAGAAGAGCTGCGCCGGCGCGGCGTGCCGGTCCTGCAGATCCAGGCGGCCCTGCGCATCGCCGCCGTCGTCAACGCCGCCGGCCGGGTGCTGGCGGCCGAGGCGGCGTGAGCCTAGAGCGCCGCCTTCACCGCCGCCGCGAACGCCGCGCCGTGGTCATGGGCGTGCTCCAGGAAGAGGTCCGGCTCGATGATCTCCAGCTCCATCAGCTGCGGGGTGTGATCGAGGCCCCGGATCAGGTCGACGCGGGCGTAGGTCAGGGGCGCGCCGACGGCGTCCAGCACCATGCGGGCGGCGCGCAGGGCCTCGGGCTCCGGCGCGATCTCCGAGACCTTGCCGCCATACTGCGGCTGCACCCGGAAGTCGCCGGGCACGGCCACCTTGGTCACGGCGTGGCTGAACGCCCCGTCGAAGAAGAACAGCGACAGCTCGCCCTCCTCGCCCACCGCCGGCAGGAACGGCTGGATCAGGGCCGGGCCCGTGGGCGCGCCGGAAAGGTCGGGATCGCGGCCCAGCTTCACCGTGCGGTGCGAGCCGCCGGACACCTGCGGCTTGGCGACCACGAGATCGACCTGGAAGCGGTCGCGGGCCTGCGCCACCGCCTCGGGCGTGACCCTGTCGAGCGTGATCGTCGGCACGACCGGCGCGCCCTTGGCGGCCAGTTCGGGCAGATAGGTCTTGGCCGTGTTCCAGCGCAGCAGCGTCGCCGGATTGGCGGTGCGCGCGCCGGCCGCCTCCAGGGCGTCGAGGCGCGCGTACCATTCGGGCTCGCGATGGTGATAGCCCCAGCTGAGCAGCGGCAGGACGATCCCCTGCCCGTCCGCCTCGACCGGATCGGTCCAGGCGCGGGAAGCGACGTTCAGGCCCAGCGCCCGCAGCGGCGTCGCCAGGCGCTCGAACAGCGGCGGCCAGCTCTGGGCGAAGCGCGGTTCGTCGGCGGCGGGAACCAGGATCAGGACGTCGGGACGGGGCGTGCTCATGCCCCCAGGGTTAGAAAGCCGCACCCCGCGCCGCAAGCCCCGCGTTGCCTTGGCCGCCCTGTTCCTTTACTTGCCGACGGTTCCCGTTTTCGTAAGTCCATCGGAAGGCCGCTTAGCCTCATGACCGCCCTCTACGACGTCGCCGCCATCGGCAACGCCATCGTCGACGTCATCGCCCAGTGCGACGACGCGTTCCTCGACGCCCAGGGGCTGGTGAAGGGCTCGATGGCCCTGATCGACACGACGCGCGCGGCCAGCCTCTACGACGCCATGGCGGCCGGTATCGAGGCCTCGGGCGGCAGCGCGGCCAACACCCTGGCGGGCGTGGCCAGCTTCGGCGGCAAGGCCGCCTTCATCGGCAAGGTCGCCGACGACCAGCTGGGCCGTGTGTTCACCCACGACATGCGCGCCATCGGCGGCCTCTTCACCACCTCGCCGCTGACCGAAGGCCCGGCCACGGCCCAGTGCCTGATCAACGTCACCCCCGACGCCCAGCGCACCATGTCGACCTATCTGGGCGCCTGCGTCGAGCTGACCGCCGCCGACGTCGACCCGGCCATCATCGAGGCCGCTCAGTACGCCTATCTCGAAGGCTACCTGTTCGACCCGCTGGAAGCCCGCCGCGCCTTCGCCAAGGCCGCCGCGCTGAGCCACGGCGCCGGGCGCAAGATCGCCATCACCCTTTCGGACAGCTTCGTCGTCGAACGCCACCGTGACGCCCTGCTGGGCTTCGTCGAGACCCAGTGCGACATCGTCTTCGCCAACGCCTCGGAAGTTTGCGCCCTGTTCCAGACCGACGACTTCGACGCCGCCGTCAAGGAACTGGCCGGCCGGGTCGAGATCGCCGCCGTCACCCGGAGCGAAAAGGGCTCGGTGGTCGCCCAGGGCGACAGCTTCCACGAAATCTCCGCCTTCCCCGTGGAAAAAGTCGTGGACACGACGGGCGCGGGCGACCAATACGCCGCAGGTTTCCTCTACGGCCTCTCCCAGGGCCGCTCGCTGGCCGACTGCGGCAAGCTGGGCTCCCTGGCCGCCGCCGAGGTCATCGCCCACTATGGTCCGCGTCCGCAGGTCAAGCTGCGCGACCTGGCCGCCCAGAACGGACTTTAACACCCGCAGGTCCAACCGGACCTTCAAGGACGAAGCATGGCCCGCACCGCTGAAGTGGTCCGCGAGACGAAGGAGACCCAGATCCGGGTCTGGATCGATCTCGACGGGACCGGCGCCTCGACGATCTCCACCGGCATCGGTTTCTACGACCATATGCTGGAGAGCTTCGCGCGCCACGGCGGCTTCGACCTGAAGATCGAGACCAAGGGCGACCTGCACATCGACATGCACCACACGGTGGAAGACACCGGGATCGTGCTGGGCCAGGCCATCAACAAGGCGCTGGACGGCTTCAAGGGCATCCGGCGCTTCGGCCACGCCTACATCCCGATGGACGAGACCCTGACGCGCTGCGCCATCGACCTGTCCAACCGCGCCTATCTGATCTGGAAGGTCGAGTTCAAGCGGCCCAAGGTCGGCGAGATGGACACCGAGCTCTTCAAGGAGTTCCACCACGCGTTCGCGATGAACTGCGGGGCGTGCGTGCACCTGGAGACGCTGTACGGCGACAACACCCACCACGTGGCGGAAAGCGGCTTCAAGGCGCTCGCCCGGGCCCTGCGCCAGGCGGTGGAGTTCGATCCCAAGACCGGCGGCCAAGCGCCGTCGACCAAGGGCGTGCTGTAGGATCCATCCATGCAGACCCTCGCCCTGATCGACTACGGGTCGGGCAACCTGCGATCGGCGGAGAAGGCCTTGAACGAGGCCGCCCGCCGGCGCGGCGTCGCCGCCGACATCGTCGTCACCGCCGACCCCGACATCGTGGCCAAGGCCGACCGGGTGTTCCTGCCCGGCGTCGGCGCCTTCGCCTCGTGCCGCGCGGGCCTCGACGCCTCGGGCGTGTTCGAGGCCATGAACGAGGCCGTGCACGTGCGCGGCGCGCCGTTCATGGGCATCTGCGTCGGCCACCAGCTGCTGGCCACCGAAGGCCTCGAGTTCGGCGTGACGCCGGGCCTCGACTGGATCGGCGGCCAGGTGACCAAGCTTTCGCCGTCCGATCCCGCGCTGACCATCCCGCACATGGGCTGGAACGCGATCGCCTTCTCGCGCGCTCACCCGCTGTTCGAGGGCATCGAGGACGGCGCCCACATGTACTACGCCAATTCCTTCGCTCTGGCGGCGGCCGACCCGGCCGACGTGGTGGCGACCAGCGACCACGGCGGCCCGTTCGTCGCGGCGGTGGCCAAGGGGAACGTCGCGGGCGTACAGTTTCACCCCGAAAAATCACAAGCCGCCGGGCTCGCCCTGCTCGCCAACTTCCTGGAATGGCGCCCATGATCCTCTATCCCGCCATCGACCTGAAGGACGGCCAGTGCGTGCGCCTGCTGCACGGCGACATGGACAAGGCCACGGTCTTCAACAATTCGCCCGCCGACCAGGCCCAGCGCTTCGTCAAGGACGGCTTCTCGTGGCTGCACGTGGTCGACCTGAACGGCGCCATCGAGGGCAAGTCGGTCAACACCGACGCCGTGCAGTCGATCCTGGAGTCGATCTCGATCCCGGTGCAGCTGGGCGGCGGCATCCGCACCCTGGAAGGCATCGAGGCCTGGATCGAGGCCGGCGTGTCGCGCGTCATCCTGGGCACCGTGGCCGTCCACGACCCGGACCTGGTCCGCAAGGCCGCCCGCCTGTGGCCCGAACAGATCGCCGTGGCGGTCGACGTCCGTGACGGCAAGGTCGCCGTCGACGGCTGGACCGGCCTGTCGGACATCGACGCCATCAGCCTGGGCAAGCGCTTCGAGGACGTGGGCGTGGCCGCCCTCATCGTCACCGACATCAGCCGCGACGGCGCCCTGACCGGCGTCAACGTCGAGGGCGTGGGCGAGCTGGCCGACGCCGTCTCGATCCCGGTCATCGCCTCGGGCGGCGTCGCCGCCGTGGCCGACATCGAGCGCCTGAAGGCCCGCAAGGGCGTCGAGATCGCCGGCGCCATCCTGGGCCGTTCGCTCTACGCCGGCACGATCAAGCCGGCCGAAGCCCTGGTCGCGGCGGCCGCCTGATGCTGAAGACCCGGATCATTCCTTGCCTCGACGTCAAGGACGGCCGGGTCGTCAAGGGCGTCAACTTCGTCGACCTGCGCGACGCCGGCGATCCGGTGGAGCAGGCCGCCGCCTATGACGCGGCCGGCGCCGACGAGCTGATGTTCCTCGACATCACCGCCTCCAGCGAAGGCCGCGGCCTGATCCTGGACGTGATCTCGCGCACCGCCGAGGTCTGCTTCATGCCCGTCTCGGTGGGCGGGGGCGTGCGCCAGGTGGCCGACATGCGCCGCCTGCTGCTGGCCGGCGCCGACAAGGTCTCGGTCAACACCGCCGCCGTCGAGAACCCCGACCTGATCGCCGGCGGCGCCGACGCCTTCGGGGCCCAGTGCGTGGTGGTGGCCATCGACGCCAAGGCCCGCCCGGACGGCTCGGGCTGGAACGTCTGGACCTATGGCGGCCGCAAGGACACCGGCCTCGACGTGGTCGACTGGGCCGCCAAGGTGGTCGAGCGCGGCGCGGGCGAGATCCTGCTGACCTCGATGGACCGCGACGGCGCCAAGATCGGCTACGACATCCCGCTGCTGAAGGCCGTGACGGGCGCGGTCAACGTGCCGGTGATCGCCTCGGGCGGCGCGGGCAGCCCTGCGCACCTGGTCGAAGCCGCCCGCGACGGCCACGCCGCCGCCGTGCTGGCCGCCTCGATCTTCCACTTCGGCGAGATCTCGATCGGCGAGGCCAAGCAGGCCATGGCCGCCGCCGGCGTGCCTGTGCGCCTGGATCCGGCGAGAAACGCCGCATGAGCCGCCTGTTCGAAGTTCTCGAGCGCCTGGCCGCCACGGTCGAGAGCCGCAAGGGCGGCGACCCCACGGCGTCCTACACCGCCAAGCTGCTGAACGATCCGGCCCTGGCCGCCAAGAAGCTGGGCGAGGAAGCCGTCGAGACGGTGATCGCCGCCGTGGCCCAGGGCCCCGAAGCCCTGGCCTCGGAGAGCGCCGACCTGCTGTATCACTGGCTGGCGCTCATGGCCGCCGCTGGCGTGCCGCTGGACGCCGTGGCCGAAAAGCTGGAAGCCCGCGAGGGGACCTCCGGGCATGCGGAGAAGGCTTCGCGGGGCGGCTGAGCTCTCGGCTGCCGGCGCCTGTCGGACATTCCGCCTCAGGTGTCCGTCGTCACCTCGTCCCACGGAACGCCATCGTAGCCGGTCACCCAGTTGATCGCATGGTGGCGCTCTTGAACGATCTCGATATCCACCGGGATCGCGGGAGCGGCGCCGGTCAAGGCGGCGTTTCTGGCTTCCCAATGATGGTCGAGCAATTCGTCCGCCTTCGTGATCAACGCCTCGTCGGATCGCAGCTTCGCATTGGCGATGAAGCTCGCAGGGTCCACGTCAGCGAACGGCGGGAGTAGATCCTGAAAGACAGCGGGATCGAACTGTTGGTCGGAAGGCGGCAGTTCGCCCACCTCGCAAAGCGCCCAGCAAAGCACGACGAGCCGCTCTGAAAGCCATCCGCTATCGATGATCTGCTGGCGCGACGGCGCCGAGGTCGCAAGAAATCGATCCTCTGACGGCGAGAGTTCGGCGCTGAGGCCCGTTTCTTTCAGCCATTCCAGAACGTCGCTTCTCGGAGCGCCGAAGGCCACCCCGACGACCGAGAACAAGGCCAGCGCTCTCCTGGCGACCTCTTCGGGCGACCGAACGACATAGGGTGAGGACTCATCTGCCATGTCGCTAAGGTGGAGTTTGGAAACGGCCGATGCAACGGCGGCTTCCCTCCCCCGGCCGACAATCAACCCTTCCGCTTCAGCGCCACGTAGAGCGCGCCCTCGCCGCCGTGGCGCTGGTCCGCCACGGAGACCCCGGCGATCATTTCGCGCAGGGCCGGATCGGCCAGCCATTCGGGCGTGCGCCGGCGCAGGACGCCGTGACCCACCTTGCCCTTGCCGGTGATCACCAGCACCGCCCGATGACCCTCGTCGAAGGCCCGGCGGATGAAGCTTTCCAGCGTCGCGCGGGCGCGGTCCTGATCGAGGCCGTGCATGTCGAGCCGGGCGCCGATCGGGTCATGCGCCTTGACGATGCGGCGGCGGCGGTTGGGCTCGATGCCCTCCGGCGGCGGCTTGGGCGCGGCCTTGGGCTTCAGGGCCGGAATGTCGGCCGGATCGATGCGCAGCGGGGCCACCGAGGCCAGGCGGGTCGGCGGCTCGATCTCGGCCGCATGGGCCATAAGCTCGGCCTTGCCCGGGCGGATCCGGGCCTTGTCGCGCATCTTCAGCGCCTTTTCCGGCGCCCGGCCGGTCACCGTGGAGGCCACCAGCCGCCAGAGGCGCTGGCCCTCGTCGTCCGGCGGCCGCCGCTTGCTCATGGTCAGGGCTGAGGCTGGGGGACGAGGCGCCACAGGCGCAGGTCGTGGCGCACGCGGCCGGCCTCGGTTCCCGCCGCCTGACCGGTGCCCATGTAGAGATCGGCCCGCACCGCGCCCTTGATGGCGCCGCCGGTGTCCAGCGCCACGACGGCCCGGCGATAGGTCGGGAAGGCCCCGGCCAGCTTGGGCGCGCTGGCGTCGATCCAGTAGAGGCCGCCCAAGGCGTTCTGGCTGGGATCGACGGCGATGGCCCGACCGGCCGGCAGCGGCACGTTGGCCGCGCCCGTGGCCTGGCGGCCGTCGTCGGGCAGGGTCTGGAAGAACACGTAGCGCGGGTTCAACCGCATGATGTCGTCGGCCTTGGGACCGCGATTGGCCGCCAGCCAGCCGCGGATCGCCTCGCCGGACGTATTGCCGTCGGCCAGCAGTCCCTGGTCGCGCATGGCGGTGGCGACGCCGACGAAGGGCTTGCCGTTGTGGGCGGCGAAGGCGGCGCGCACCCGGCGGCCGTCGGGCAGGGTCAGCACGCCCGACCCCTGGATCTGCAGGAAGAACAGGTCCTCGGGCCGCATCCAGGCCAGAGGCCGATCGAGCGGCGAGGCCTCGATGGCGGCGCGGTCGTCGTAGGGGACGAAGGACCCGCCCGCCACGCGCCCGACCACGGTCTTGCCCTTCAGGGTCGGATCGAAGCCGCCCAGGTCGAGCATGGCCAGATCGGCCGGACGCCCGCGCATCGGGGCGCTGAACTCGGCCGAGCGCGACATCCGCGCCTCGTATTCCGGGGCGAAATAGGCGGTCAGCAGACCCTGGCCGGCGACCGGCTCGGGGCGGAAATTGACTTCCAGGAAACGGCGCGCGGCCGCGTCGTCGACCGGACCGGCCGCCTTGGCCCTGCGGCACACCTCGGCGGCGGCCGGGTCCTTGGAGACGCCGCAGGTCTCGCGGAAGGCCTGCAGGGCGGCGGCATGGTCTTCCTCGTTCCAGCCCTGCAGCGCCGAGAAGCCGGCCGGCGTGGCGACCGGCGGGATCGGTTGGGGCGACGGCCCGGGCGTGGACGGGGTCGGAACCGGCGCCGGCGGGGCGACCGGCGGCGGCGGCGCGGTCGTCGTACAGGCGGCCAGGATCAGCGAGGCCGCGACGGCCGTCAGAAGCGAACGCGACATCAGGCCTCGGCGACCGCGACGCGCACCAGGGTCCAGTTGGGATCGCGGCTCTTGAGGTCGCGCTCGAAGGTCCACAGGTCGGCCGTGCGGCGATCGTCGACCGCCTCGCCGGCGGCGCTGGTCGAGCGGGTGCGCACCTCGCCGAGGATCCGCACGACGGCGCGGCCGACGTCGCCTTCGACGGCGGCGCTGTCGAGATCGACGCGCGGCAGGGTCAGCAGTTCGACGCTCTCGGTGCGGCCCTCGGCCTCGCGGGCGGCCATCACGCCCTCGAAATTGGCCATGACGTCGGGCGCCAGCAGCGGCTTGAGGGTCTCGCGATCCCCGGCAGCGAAGGCCTTGAGGATCATCTCGTAGGCCTGGCGGGCCCCGACCAGGAAGCGGCCGACGTCGAAGTCCGGCTGGCGGGCGCGCAGGGCGGCGACGCCGCTGGCGGCCACCGGAGCCACGGTCTCCGGGTTCTCGGCCGGACGACCCGCGGCGGGCGCGGCCACGGCGGCGGGCGTGTCCTCGGGCTGGCGACCCACCCGCCGGCCGAGGGTGGCGTAGAGCTGGTAGAGGACGACGGCGGCGAGCACCGCGAAGACGATCAGTTCAGTCACGACAAATTCCGCATCGGGCCGTCGATGGCGACGACAGCCTTCCTATATAGGCCAAGCGACCGCCCGCGTCAGGCGCCTGACGTTGCACGGCGTTCTTGCACATGTTAGCAGCGCCGCTCACGCCTTGCGGCCGGGCGACCCGCGCCAAACACGGAAAACGTTCATGACCGACACCACCGGCGCTCCGCCCGCCGCCCAGGACGACAACGAAGCGGCCGCCGCCGGCATCCGCATCGTCGCCCAGTTCGTTCGCGACCTCTCGTTCGAAAACCCTCTGGCGCCGGATTCGCTCCGCGCCGCCGCCGACCAGCCGGCGATCGACATGGGCGTCGAGATGAACGCTCGCGGCCGCGCCGACGGCCTGTTCGAAGTGGACCTGAAGCTGTCGGCCCGCGCCACCCGCGGCGACCAGGCGGTCTTCCACGTCGAAGTCGTCTACGGCGGCCTGTTCCACATCGCCGGCGTGCCGGAAGAAGCCCTCGAGCAGGTCCTGCTGATCGAGTGCCCGCGCTTCCTGTTCCCGTTCGCCCGTCGCCTGATCGCCGACGTCACCAGTGAAGGCGGCTTCCCGCCCTTCCTGATCGACCCGATCGACTTCGCCGGCGTCTACGCCGCGCGCAAGGCCCAGGCCGAAGGCGCCCCGGTCGGCAACGCCTGATCCAGGCCCGATCGCCGAAATGAAGAAGGCCCGGAGCGAAAGCCCCGGGCCTTTCTTTTTTGGCGTCTGGCGAAAACCCCGCCCTTCGACAAGCTCAGGGTGAGGTTTCCTACTGCTTCAGGCCGTGAAATGGTCCTCATCCTGAGCTTGTCGAAGGACGAGGGCCACGCTCACCCCTTAAGGCTGCAGCCGGTAGCCGCCTGCCTCGGTGATCAGGATCCGCGCCACGGCCGGGTCGGGCTCGATCTTCTGGCGCAGGCGATAGACGTGGGTCTCCAGCGTGTGGGTAGTGACGCCGGCGTTGTAGCCCCAGACCTCGGTCAGCAGCTCCTCGCGCGACACCGGCTTGGAGCCGGCGCGGTAGAGGTACTTGAGGATGTTGGTTTCCTTCTCGGTCAGCCGCACCTTCTTCTGCTTGTCGTCGACGAGCAACTTGGCCGAGGGCCGGAACTCGTAGGGACCGATGCGGAAGAGCGCGTCCTCCGAGGCCTCGTAGCTGCGCAGCTGGGCGCGGATGCGGGCCAGCAGCACCCCGAAGCGGAAGGGCTTGGTGACGTAGTCGTTGGCGCCCGATTCCAGGCCCAGGATCGTGTCGCTGTCGCTGGCGGCGGCCGTGAGCATGATCACCGGCGCGGTGACGCCGTTCTTGCGCATCAGCCGGCAGGCCTCGCGGCCGTCCATGTCGGGCAGATCGACGTCGAGCAGGATCAGGTCCGGCTTGATCTCGCGGGCCTGACGCACGCCTTCGCCGGCGGTCGGGCACTCGGCCACGGCGAATTCCTCGTGCAGGGCGAGCTGTTCGGCCAAAGCGCCGCGCAGGTCGTCGTCGTCGTCGATGAGAAGCAGGGTCTTGCGTTGCGCCATGAGCCGGAACATGACCGCTGAGAGGCCCGGCGCCAAGGGGCGAGGGCTTGCGGCAGCGGGGTTTGCGATGATCTTCCAGGCGCATTCGGACGGAACGATCGATCTCGGCGACGGCCGAAGCGTGCGCTGCGCCCTCGGCAAAGCCGGCGTGATCGCCGCCGCCGACAAGCGCGAGGGCGACAACCGAAGCCCTTTGGGGACCTGGGAAATCCGCCAGGTGCTGTACCGCCCCGACGTCTATCCGGACGGCCCGGCGACTGCCCTGCCGACCGCCCCCCTCGCCCCCGACGACGGCTGGTGCGACGCGCCGGGCGACCCGAACTACAATCGCCCGGTCAAGCTGCCCTACCCGGTCAGCGCCGAGCGGATGTGGCGCGAGGACCCGGTCTACGACCTCGTGGGGATCCTGGCCCACAACGACGATCCGCCGGTTCCGGGGATGGGCTCGGCGATCTTCCTGCACCTGGCGCGGGAGGGCTATCCCGGCACCGAGGGCTGCGTGGCCCTGGCCCGAGCCGACATCGAGGCCCTGCTGGCCAAGGCCGCGCCCGGGGATGCGATCGGGATCTCGGAGAGGTGAGGCCGTCTGGTCCTGTGAGGGAAGCCTTCCTGCGGGAGTAAGGCGGCGGCCGCCGAGGAACCTCCCCCTCTGGGGGAGGCGGCCGAAGGCCGGTGGGGGGACGGTTTCAGCTTTCGAGGCGTGGGCCCGTTTCGCAACTACTCCCCCCACCGATCGCTGCGCGATCGCCTCCCCCACAGGGGGAGGCTCCTTGGGATGCGGACACGGCTTCTCATGCTCCCGCGCGGATGCGCGTTAGGCTGGGGAGGCGCGGAGCGGCCGGGCGGAGCCCGGGGACCGTATGGTTTGTTTGCGTTTCG
>JASGDR010000661.1:0-8176 GCA_047607095.1 Caulobacter sp. | reverse complement strand
CCGCGCGCGGCTTGAAGTCGGCCAGCCAGGCGTTGAAGGCGGCGACCTGGCCGCCGGTCTCGACCGCGGTCACCGACGACGGCGGGGTCGGCGCGGCGGGCGCCTGGGCGACCGGCGGCGGCGCGACCGGGGTCGACGGCGCCAGCGGCGCGTTGACGGTCGTGTCGGCGCAGCCGGCCAGCAGCAGAACGAGGAATACGCGTTTATCCATGCGGGCAGGCTACCGGGGTTCGTGCGAAAGCTTCAATCACAAGGACGCCAGGACGCGGTGAGTTCCCAGATCGCGGCATGGTCAGAGCGCCCCCGATCGTGCGAGGGTGTCGGCATGAGGTTCGCGCTTTTGGCCCCAGCACCGTTGGCCGCCCTGGCCTGGTTGGCCCTCTCCGCCGCCGGTCCGGCCGCGGCGCAGGACCGGCTGATCATCGACGGCCGCGCCTACGGTCCTTCGCAGCGCATCGCCGGAGGCTATTTCAGCAATTGGGAAAACAGCGTGGTCACCGCCTGTCGGGGTGACAAGACGCCATGTACGCCGCCGGTGAACGCCCAACGCGAATGGTTGAACTGCGCCCCGCAGGCCTGCGCCGAGCTCGAACGACGGATCAAGGCGTTCGGCGGGGACCTGGCCGGGGGCGTCGGCGCATACATCGTGTTCGAGGGGCGCCGCACCCTCGACCGTAAACCCAAGCGCCACATGCACGATACCGAAAGCCAACTCTATGCCGAGCGCATATTGAGCGTCTCGCCGCGGCGAGACTGAACGCCATCATAGGCCGCCCACCCAGGAGACCATCGCCTTGCAACTGCTGAAGGGCCGGATCAACCGCGCCACCTATTGGGTCATCGTCGGCGTGGCGATCGCCGCGGCCCTGATCTCGGGCATCGTCTTCAAGCGGCCGATGCCCGCCGCCCAGGTGGTGCTGCTGATCGCCGCCGTGCCGCGCCTGCACGACCTGGGACGCAGCGGCTGGTGGGCCGGCGGCTTCTTCATCATCGAGACGGCCCTGATCTTCGGCGGCGGCTTCATCCTGCCGCCCCAGGCCTATCAGAGCGCCCTGGGCCTTGTGGTTCTGCTGCTGGCCGGACTGCTGGTCTGGCTGGGCGCCCTGCCGGGCAAGAGCGCCGAAAACCGCTTCGGGCCGCCTCCGCCCAAGGGCCTGTCGTTCAAGCCCGCGCCCCCCGCGGAGGCCTGAAGGCCACAGCGCGCGAAAGCCTCGAGGGGACCGGCGCCGGAAAGGCTCCGGAGCGATTGACTCTCGCCCCCGTCTTGCCTATACGCACGCCCTCCGAAACATCCGGATGTTCCGGCGAGCTTACTGGCGCGCCCGAACCTCTCCGCTGCACGCAAGAGACGGTCATGAAGGTTCGCAGCTCGCTGAAGTCGCTGAAGGGTCGCCACCGCGACTGCAAGATGGTGCGTCGCAAGGGCGTCATCTACATCATCAACAAGACCGACCCGCGCTTCAAGGCCAAGCAAGGCTGATGACGCCTGCCGCTTCGCCCAGGGCCCTGCTCTGGGACGTCGGCAACGTCATCGTGCGCTGGAACCCGCGCACGCTCTACGCGAAGATCTTCAAGGAACCGGCCGATCTCGACCGGTTCCTTTCGCATGTCGGCACCCTGGACTGGCACAGTGAAACCGACCGGGGCCTGACCTTCGGCGAGAACATCGCCCTGCGCGCCGCGCAGTTTCCCGAACACGCCGAGCATCTGGCCGCGTGGTGGGATCGCTGGGACGAGATGTTCTCCGGCGCGATTCCCGAGACCGAATCCCTGATCGAGGACCTGGCCGTCGCCGGCGTGCCGCAATACGCCCTGACCAACATGTCGAACGAGGCCTGGCCCGGCGTGCAGGCCATGAGCCCGGTTTTCCGCCACCTGCGCGACCCGGTGGTCTCGGCCGAGGAAAAGGTCATCAAGCCCGATCCGCGAATCTACGAGATCGTGCTGGAGCGCACGGGCCTGGCGCCCGCCGACCTGCTTTTCGTGGACGACAGCGCCGCCAACATCGAGGCCGCGCGGGCGATGGGCTTCCACGTCCACCACTTCGTCGACCCGGCCGCCCTGCGACCTGTGATTCAGACCCACGGCCTGCTCTGAATCGGCTTTCCCTCGGACGCGTCCCGAACTAGTTTCCGCGCCTCCCGGTTCCAGCCCTTTTCGCGAGAGATCTCCATGGCCGACGACGCCATCCCGCACGCCGACGTTCTGAACTCCACCGCCCAGGGCCAGCTGAAATCGATCATCGAGCGCGTCGAGCGCCTCGAGGTCGAGAAGGCCGAGATCATGGAGCAGATCAAGGAAGTCTACCTGGAAGCCAAGGGCAACGGCTTCGACGTCAAGGTGCTCAAGAAGGTGGTGCGCCTGCGCAAGACCGACCGCGCCAAGCGCCAGGAAGAGGACGCCATCCTCGACCTCTACCTCTCGGCCATCGGCGAGATCTGATCCTGAAAAGGCCCTCTCCCCGGAGAGGGCCTTTTTGCTAGGCTGGGCCTCATGCGCGCCAAGCCGCCCGATCCCCGCACCCAGGCCCGAAAGGCGGCCCTGAACGCCCTCAAGAAGGCCAGGCGCATGGCCGACAAGGGCGGCGTCGAGCTGTCCGACTGGGAGGGCGAGTTCCTGGGCTCGGTCGCCCAGCGCATCGAGACCTACGGCCGGGCGTTCGGCGACCCGGAAAAGGGCGGCGCCGGCCAGGCCCTGTCGGTCAACCAGACCATCAAGCTCAAAGAGATCACCGCCAAGGCCAAGGGCGAGCGCAAGCCGATGAAGCGCGGCAAGGGCTTTTCCCGACAGGGCCGCCGGCCCGAGCCCGAAGCGCCGGACGACGCCGAGGACTGACGCTCGCGCTTCGTTAACGGCCCGAAGGGCCGTCGGCGCCGGCCGGCGCTCCGAGCGCCCCGGTCGCCCGACGAGGCCAAGGCCAAGCGCCGCAAGGGCCCGGGACCTTTCCGGGCGACCTCAACCTGACCGCGCATCACGCCATCAAAGCGCGAAAAAGGTCACTATTTCTTACCACATACTTGCGCTCGCCCAGCGGCGTTAAGGTCTTCTTAAGCTTGCCGCGACACCGTATCGCAGTCAGCAAGACATTGTATTCACGAAACTAAGTGGACGGACGGTCGAGAGACCGCGCCGGATGGGGCGGTGCGTGGAGGCCGTCCCGCGACCGTCCGCGGGAACGAGACCATGGCCAACACCTACGAATTCCTCCTGCGCAGAAAAGCCGACCTGGAAGTGCGCATGATCGAGGCTCAGCGCCGGGCGCAGGAACCCTTCGAAGGCGAGCTGAAGGCCATCGGTCTGGCGCTGGGCGCCATCGAGCGGGCGGGCCTCGCCGCTCCGGCGGAGCCGGCGAGCTTCGCCGCCCCGGCCCGCCGAGGCCGCAAGCCGCGCTCGGCCCGGGAAATGATCCTGATGGCGCTGGGCCGCGAGGGCGCGGTGCTGACCGCCCCCGACATCGTCCGCCAGCTGGAGCGGCGCTGGAGCCGCCCCCTGCCCCTAGCCGCCGTGCTGCTGGAGCTGCAGAGCCTGGAAGCCGAACGCGCCGTCCGTCGCGACGGCGCCGGCTGGGCCGCGATCTTGGAGGACGAGGCGGCCTGAGGGACCGCCCTTCGCGCCGCTTACGAGGCTTCCTTGACGTCCACGTCGATGCCCTGCTCGCGCACCTTGCGATAGAGGGTCGAGCGGCCGATGCCGAGACGGCGGGCGACTTCGCTCATGTGGCCCGCATAGACCTCGATGGCGTGCTGGATCAGGTCGCGCTCGATCTCTTCCAGGGTCCGCAGGTGGCCGTGGCCGTCGAGGATGCGCACCGGCGCATCGCCGATCGGGCCGGCGTCGACATAGCTCTGGGCCTGGGCCGCGGCGGCCTGGATCATCACCGGCAGGGCCTCGGTGGGCGAAGCCTCCAGCGGCGGCGCCATGACGCCCGAGATGGCCGGGAAATCGTAGGGCTGCAGATAGGGGGCGTCGGCCAGGACGATGGCGCGATAGACCGCGTTCTCCAGCTGGCGCACGTTGCCGGGCCAGTCGAAGGCGCAGAGAATCTGCAGGGTCTCGGGCGAGGCCCCGACCACGCGCTTGCCTTCCTCGACGTTGAAGCGGCGCACGAAGGCCTCGACCAGGGCCGGGATGTCCTCGCGGCGTTCGCGCAAGCTGGGCGCCTCCACGGGGAAGACGTTCAGGCGGTAATAGAGATCCTCGCGGAACAGGCCTTGCGCCACCGCGGCCGACAGGTCGCGGTTGGTGGCCGAGACGATGCGGACGTCGACCTTGACCGAGCGCTTGGAGCCGATCGGGTCGATCTCGCCCTCCTGCAGCGCGCGCAGCAGCTTGACCTGCATGTCCAGCGGCAGTTCGCCCACCTCGTCGAGGAACAGGGTGCCGCCGTCGGCTTCCTTGAACTTGCCGGTGTGCTTGTCGGTGGCGCCGGTGAAGCTGCCCTTCTCGTGGCCGAACAGGATCGACTCGACCAGGTTCTCCGGGATGGCGCCGCAGTTCACCGCCACGAACGGCTTGCCGGCGCGATCGGACGAGCCGTGCACGGCGCGGGCGATCAGCTCCTTGCCGACGCCGCTCTCGCCGGTGATCAGCACGGGAATGGCGCTCTTGGCCGCGCGCTCGCCGATGCGCTTGACCAGGGTCATGGCCGGCGACGCGCCGATCAGGTCGGCGAAGGTGGTGCGGCCCGAGACGCGCTTGTTCAGACGATCGACCTCGCCCTTCAGGTCGCCCATGGAAAGGGCGTTGCGGATCGACACGGTGATCCGCTCGGGGGAAGCCGGCTTGATGAAGAAGTCGGTGGCGCCGGCCTGCATGGCTTTCACCACGGTGTCGACGCCGCCGCTGGCGGTCAGCACGATCACCGGCTGGGCGTAGCCGCGCGCGCGCATCTCCTTCAGCGCCTCCTGACCCGGCAGGCCGGGCATCACGAGGTCGAGCAGAATCACGTCGGCCGGCGCGCCCGCCGCCAGGTGCGCCATGGCGGCGTCGCCGTTCTCGGCGTGGGAGACGGCGAATCCTTCGCGCTCCAGCACCGCCTGGATCAGTCGACGTTGAGTCGGATCGTCATCGACGACGAGCACCGTCTTGGTCATTGAGGAACACCCACCAGAACCGGCCGCGCCCGACATGGAGCGAGGCTCTTGTTGGTTCAGAGTGGTACAGCACGGGGGTAAACATCGGCTTTCGGAGAGGTGTCGCAGACCTTAACAGCGAGCCTTAACAACGGTTTACGCTGTCAGGGGCGAAAGAGCCTCAAGCGCCCTCCGTCGGGCGCCTTCAGGACGATCGACTGCAATCCGTAGCGATACCGGGCCGCGCCGTTCAGGCTGGCCAGCAGCGCCGCATCGCCGACGCAGGCCTTCGAGGTCTCCCCGAGGTCGATCGCGACGCTTCCGAGCCCACGCCGATAATATCCTTCGTAGACGCTGCATCGCGTCTCCAATCGAACCTCCGAGCGGCGATCGAAACGCAGGACGCCAGGGACGGCCGAGGGCCCGCTTTCCACGGGGCGGACGCGCCACTCGCCCCGGAACGAGGCGTCCTCCACCTGCGCCGCTAAGAGCAGGCCGAGCAGCGAAAGAACGCCGATGGACTTCAGTGCGCCGACAAGCTTGGCCATTGACGCACCGTCGCATGCGTTTCACTCGCGGGCAATTCATTACCGATGGTTGCATATCTCGCCGCGCGGGCGCTTCATCCCGTCATGGTCGACGACGAAATCCTGCGCGCCCTGGCGACCGCGCTGCCGGAAGTGGTGGAAGCCTCGGGCGGCGAGCAGATCGCCTACGAGGTGGCCGGCAAGGGCCTGGCCTGGGGCTATCTGGCCCGCCCCGCGCCGAAGGCCGCTCGCGTGCTCGTGCCCGGCGTCGTCGCCGTGCGCTGCCTGCTCGAGACCAAGCAGATGCTGATCGAGGCCGCCCCCGACCGCTTCTTCGACGACGCTCATTATCGCGGCTATCCGGCGGTGCTGGTGCGGCTGGCGGCGATCGACGCCGACGAGCTGGAGGGTCTGCTGCGCACGGCCTGGACGCTGGTGGCCCCGAAGGCGCTGGTGAAGAAGCACAGCTAGGTCCTCCCCCAGAGGGGGAGGTGTCGGCCCCCGGGTCCGGCCAAAGGCCGGCCCGAGGATAAACTCCGCCGACGGAGGGGGAGTCATTGATGACTCCATATCGCCTCGAAAGCTGAAAACGTCCCCCTCCGGCGCTGCGCGCCACCTCCCCCAGAGGGGGAGGATCTTCGCCGCCGACCTCGCGTTTTCGCCACGTCCCCGATTGCTTCGCCCCCGCCAGACGCCATATCCCTTCCTGCCATGAACGCGCCCTTCAAGCCCGACGCCCTGCCCGAGTGGAACCTCACCGACCTCTATGCCGGCCGGGAGGATCCGAAGATCGAGACCGACCTGGCCGCCGCCAAGGCCGCCAACGACGAACTGGCCTCGCTGGAGGGCATGTTCCTGGAGGCGCGGGGCGAGCCCGAACGCCTGGGCAAGCTGCTGGATCGCGGCGTCCGGCTCTACGAAGAGGCCGTCAACGGCCTGTGGGGGGTGGGCGCCTATGCGGGCCTGGCCGCCTCGACCGCCCGAGACGACCCGGCCTGGGCCAAGTTCGAGGCCGATCTGCGCGCCCGTTCCTCGCAGATCGCCGCCGACAGCCTGTTCTTCTCGCTGGAGCTGAACCAGCTGGAGGACGCCGAGCTCGACGCGGCCCTGAAGGCCCACGAACCGGCCCGCCGCTGGAAGCCGTGGCTGCGGCGCCTGCGCCTGTCGCGTCCGCACGAGCTGTCGGCCGAGATGGAGCGCTACATCGTCGACCGCGGCCCGGCCGTGGCCAATTGGGTGCGGCTCTACGACGAGACCCTGGCCAAACTCAGCGCGAAGGTCGGCAAGGAGCAGTTGACCCTGCCCGAGGCGCTGAACCGCATGTCCGACCCCGACGTGCGCCGCCGCAAGGCCGCCGCCGACGGCCTGGCCCACGCCCTGCAGGAACGCGCCTCGACCCAGGCCCTGGTGATGAACACGCTGGCCTTCGAAAAGCAGGTCGAGGACCGCTGGCGGCGCTATGACGACCCGGCCCACTCGCGCCACCTGGCCAACGAGGTCGACGCCGACGCTGTGGACGCCCTGGAGGCGGCCGTGGTCGAGGCCTATCCGCGCCTGTCGCACCGCTATTACGCGCTGAAGGCCAAGGTCATGGGCCGCAAGACCCTGGACTACTGGGACCGCAACGCCCCGCTCGACGCCGCCAAGCCGCGCACCTACGCCTGGGACGAGGCCAAGACGGTCGTTCTGGACAGCTTCCAGGCCCTGGCCCCGAAGTTCGCCGACACCGCCGAAACCTTTTTCACCCAGCCCTGGATCGACGCTCGCCCGCGCGCCGGCAAGCAGTCGGGCGCCTATTCGCACCCGGTGACGGCCGACCGCCACCCGTACGTCTTCATGAACTACATGGGCGAGCGGCGAGACGTGCTGACCCTGGCCCACGAGCTGGGCCACGCCGTCCACCAGACCCTGTGCGCGCCGCTGGGCACCCTGCTGGCCGACACGCCCCTGACCCTGGCCGAGACGGCCTCGATCTTCGGCGAAGGCCTGGTGTTCGACCGCCTGCTGGCGGAGGCGACGCCCGCCGACCGCAAGGGGCTTCTTGCGGGAAAGATCGAGGACGGGCTCAACACCGTGGTCCGCCAGATCGCCTTCCATCGCTTCGAGCGCCGCTTCCACGCCGCCCGCCAGGACGGCGAGCTGTCGCCCGACCAGATCGGCGCGCTGTGGATGGAGGTGATGGCCGAGAGCCTGGGCCCCGCCGTCGCGCTCAACGAGGGCTACGAACACTACTGGGCCTATGTCAGCCACTTCGTGCACGCGCCGTTCTACGTCTACGCCTATGCGTTCGGCGACCTGCTGGTGCGCGGCCTGATGGAAAAGCGTCGGGAAGACCCGGAAAGCTTCGCGCCCCTCTACGAAGACCTGCTGGCCGCCGGCGGCGCCCGGACCTATGTCGAGGCGCTGAAGCCTTTCGGCCTGAACCCGCGCGACAAGGCCTTCTGGGCCGCCGGCTGCAAGCAGCTGGAACGGCTGGTGGACGAGTTCGAGGCGCTGGTGTGAGACCCCCTCAGTCGCTCCGCGACAGCTCCCCCAGAGGGGGAGCATCTGTAGCGCATGGATCCTCCCCCTCTGGGG
>JASGDR010000660.1:0-3360 GCA_047607095.1 Caulobacter sp. | reverse complement strand
TGGCCGCCATCGACCGGTTCATGCGCGAGACCCCGGCCTACAATCGCAAGCGGATCTGGCAGGGCGTGATCGACATCGCCCATCGGCGGGAGCTGCTGGCCTGCATCGACCACGGCGTGCCGTTCGTCACCGGCCCGGAGATCACCGACCTGCTGACCGCGCCCGCCGCCGTCGCCCCCTTCGTCCGCCCGCTGCTGCCGCTGCACGACTGGGCGGGCCTGACGGGCGAAGCCGAAAACCAGGCTCTTGACCCTCACGCCGCGTGAGCCCTGATGACCCTCTCCATCGAGAGGGAGACGGGCGAGTGAGCCGCTATACGGTCAAGCAGATGGCGACGCTGTCGGGGGTGTCGGTGCGCACGCTGCACCACTACGACGCCGTCGGCCTGCTGCGCCCCCGCGTGATCGGGGCCAACGGCTGGCGCTGGTACGACCGGGCCGACCTGCTGCGCCTGCAGCAGATCCTGTTCTACCGCGAGCTGGAGACGCCGCTGCGCGACATTGCGCAGGCCCTGGACGCGCCGGGCTTCGACGCGGCGGCCGCCCTGCGCGGCCATCGCGCGCGCCTGGCCGCCCAGGCCGAGCGTTACGCCCGGCTGACGGCTCTGGTCGACCGCACCCTCGACACCCTGCAAGGAGACGAGACGATGGACGACAAGGACCTGTTCGACGGCTTCGACGCCGAGACGCAAGGCCGCCACGAGGCGGCGCTGGTCGAACGCTACGGCGAGGGCATGACCGAGCGCATCGCCCGGAGCAAGGCGGGCATGAAGGGCTGGACCAAGACCGACGGCGCGGCCTTCCAGGCCGAGCAGGCGGCGATCGAGGCGGCCATGGCCAAGGCCCTGAACGAGGGCCTGCCCGCCGACAGCACCGCGGTGCGCGCGATCATGGCCCGCCACCACGCCTGGGTCGGCAAGGCCTGGAACCGCGCCCCCGAACCGGCGGCGTTCGCGGGGCTGGGCCAGCTCTACCTGGCGACGCCGGAGTTCGTGGATCGCTACGAAGCGATCGCGCCGGGGCTGACGGAGTATCTGGCCGAGGCGATGCGGGTTTACAGCCAAGACCCCTCTCCCCTTGCGGGAGAGGGTGGCCCTGCGGAGCAGGGTCGGGTGAGGGGTCGATAGCCCTCACAGCTGCGATCGACGGCATGACCGGGTGAAGCGGAAAGTTCTGAGAGACCCCTCATCCGGCGCTTCGCGCCACCTTCTCCCGCAAGGGGAGAAGGAAACCTACCGCCGCCCGAACAGCTTCTCGATGTCGGACAGCTTCAGCTCCACATAGGTCGGGCGGCCGTGGTTGCACTGGCCCGAGTGGGGGGTGGCCTCCATCTCGCGCAGCAGGGCGTTCATTTCGGCGGCGTTGAGGCGGCGGCCGGCGCGGACGCTGCCGTGGCAGGCCATGGTCGAGCAGACCTCCTCCAGCCGCTCCTTCAGCGCCAGGGCCTGGCCGTTCTCGGCCAGGTCGTCGGCGATGTCGCGCACCAGACCCGCGGCGTCGGCCTTGCCCAGCAGGGCCGGCGTCTCGCGCACCAGCACCGCGCCGGGGCCGAAGCTTTCGAGGACGAGGCCCAGGGCCGACAGCTCCTCGGCGCGGGCCACCACCCGCTCGGCCTCGGCGGGGTCGAGCTCGACCACCTCGGGCAGCAGCAGGGCCTGGCGGGCGACGCCGCCGGCGTCCATCTCGTGCTTCATCCGCTCGTAGACCAGCCGTTCGTGGGCGGCGTGCTGGTCGACGATGACGACGCCGTCGCGGGTCTGGGCGACGATATAGGTCTCGTGCACCTGAGCCCGCGCCGCGCCCAGCGGGAAGTCGATCGGATCGAACGGCTGGGCCGGAGCCTGGCCGGGCGACGGATAGGCGATGTTGGGCGCGGCGTCATAGCCGCCATAGGCCGCCTCGCGCACCGCCTCGGCCACGCCGCCGCCGAACCCGCCGCCGCCGCCGAGCGTCTGATAGCTCTCTTCCGGCCGCGCCTCGTGGCGGGCCGAGACGTCGGACAGGCCCGGCAGGTCCATCGGACGCTGGGTCGGCGGGGTCCAGCCGCCCTCGCGCCAGGCCGAGAACCCGGCGGGCGAAGGACCCGGCTGGTAACCGGGATAGACGTTTTGCGGCCGGATGCTGTCCAGCGCCTGGGCGGCCGTGGTGGTCGAGGCGCGGTGGCCGGCCCCGGCCAGGGCGTGGCGCAGGGCCCCGACGATCAGGCCGCGCACCAGGGCCGGATCGCGGAAGCGCACTTCGGCTTTCGCGGGGTGTACGTTGACGTCCACCTCGGTCGGATCGAGCGTGACATAGAGCGCCGCGCTGGGGTGACGGTCGCGCGCCAGGAAGTCGGCATAGGCCGCCCGCAGCGCGCCCTGCAGCAGCCGGTCGCGCACCGGCCGGCCGTTGACGAACAGGTACTGGTGGGCGGCGTTGCCGCGATTGTAGGTCGGCAGGCCCGCGAACCCCGACAGCCGCACGCCGTCGCGGGTCTGGTCGATCTCCAGCGCGTTGTCCTGGAAGTCGCGGCCCAGCACGGCGGCCAGGCGCGCCAGACGGCCCTGAGGCCCCGGATGCTCGGGCGGCAGGCGCAGGATGCGGCGGCCGTCGATGTCCAGCGAGAAGCCCACCGACTCGTGGGCCATGGCCTGACGCTTCAGCTCCTCGGTGATCGCCTGGGCTTCGGCCCGCTCGGACTTCATGAACTTCAGGCGCGCCGGGGTGGCGTAGAACAGGTCGCGCACCTCGATCCGGGTGCCGTTGTCGCCGGCGAAGGCGGCGGGGGCGACGTCGTCGACGCGGCCGCCCTCGACCAGGATCGACCAGGCCTCGCGCTGGCCCTTGGCGCGCGAGCTGATCTGCAGCCGCGCCACCGAGCCGATCGACGGCAGGGCCTCGCCGCGGAAGCCCATGGTGTGGATGCGCAGCAGATCCCACAGACCCTCGTCGTCGGGGGCCAGCTTGGAGGTGGCGTGGCGCTCGATGGCCACCGGCAGCTCTTCGGCGCTCATGCCGCAGCCGTCGTCGGAGACCAGGATCCGCGTCAGGCCGCCGCCGTGGGCCTCGACCTCGATGCGGGTCGCGCCCGCGTCGATGGCGTTGTCGACCAGTTCCTTGATGGCGCTCGCGGGCCGCTCGACCACCTCGCCGGCGGCGATGCGGTTGACAGTCTCGGGCGGCAGGCGGCGGATCGGCATGGAAAACGGACTTTCGGGCGCAGGCGAACCTGCATTGCGGCGACTTAATTTGACCGCCCCGGTTGAGAACGGTTCAGCTTGCAACGAACCGCCATTCTAGAACGATTCCGAACAAGCCGAGGACGAGAGATAGTGATCCGCCGCTTAGCAGCAGCCCCCGCCGTCGCGGGCTTAATCCTGAC
>JASGDR010000659.1:0-4116 GCA_047607095.1 Caulobacter sp. | reverse complement strand
GTCCCACTCGCCCTGGGCCGGACCGGCCGGCGGGGTCGGATTGGGCGCGTGCAGCGGCGAGCGGGCCAGGGCCGAGCGGGGCGCCAGCGCCGCGCCCATGGCCAGCAGGCCGCCCGCGGCCAGGAAGTCGCGCCGGCTGGCGAAATAGCGTTTCGTCTGCATCGTTTCCCCCCTTTGGTTTTCGTTTGAAGTCCGCTCAGCGGCAGTCGGCGGCCACCCTGGCCAGGGCCGTTCCGCCCTGCCCCTTGGCGAACAGCGCCCGCTCCTCGGCCGGCAGGGTCGGCAGGGCCTGCGCGAAACCGTCCTCGCGGCCGCGCGCGTAATCCTCCAGCACCGTCATGGCCGCCGGCGACAGCTGCGCCTGCAGCACGTTGGCCGCGCAGGCGCAGCCGATCCGGTCGTACTTGAGGCCCAGCCCCGTCAGCTTGCCGTCGACGCAGGCCCGCGTGACGATCGCTCTCTGGGCGGCCGGGGCGTCGGCTTCGACACGGTCGCAACTCCACGCCGTCAACGCCGACGTCGCCGCGGCCGCGATAATCAGAAACTTGCGCATGCTCTTCCCCTGCGGCGGCATGCTTGCCGGTACAGCCTTCGGTTTTATGTGAAAATTGTAACGCGGCCGCGGTTTCCGCCGATCGCCCGCGGACGAGGCGCAAGCGGCGCGCATGTCATGCCAAGACAGGATTGCCACCGGTGTCTTGGCGCCGCATCTAGGCGTCCGGGCGGACGCCAGATCCGCCGGAACGTCATTATCGAGGCGCCCCGTGACCACCGACATCGCCGCCAGCCCGTCCCTGCGCCTGCGCGCCGTCAGCACTCCGGCCGCCCTGCCCGGCACGGCGCGGCCCGGCTACGACCGCGACAAGGTCGAGATCGGCGTCGTCCATTTCGGCCCCGGAGCCTTCCACCGCGCCCACCAGGCCTTCTATTTCGACCAGCTGCTGGAACGCGATCCGCGCTGGGGGATCTGCGCGGTGTCGCTGAAAAGCCCGGGCGTGCGCGACGCCCTGGCGCCCCAGGACGGTCTCTACACCCTGGCCCAACTGGATCGCGAGACCAGCTTCCGCATCGTCGGCGCGATTCTCGAGGTGCTGGTCGCGCCGGAGGATCCCGAAGCGGTGTTCGCCCGCCTGGCCGCGCCGCAGACGCGCCTGATCACCCTGACCGTCACCGAGAAGGGCTACTGCCTGACCGGCGAGGGCAAGCTGGATACGGCCCATCCGGACATCGTCCGCGACCTGGCCGATCCCCGCCGCCCGGTCAGCGCCGTGGGCTATGTCGTCGAGGGCCTGCGCCGCCGCTTCGCCGCGGGCCTGCCGCCCTACGCGGTCGTCGCCTGCGACAACCTCGCCGACAACGGCTGGCGGCTGAAGGCGGCCGCCGTGGCCTTCGCCGAGGCCGTCGATCCGGCCCTGGCCGCCTGGATCGCGACCGAGGCCGCCTTCCCCCGCACCATGGTCGACAGCATCACCCCGGCCACCGACGACGCCCTGCGCCAGCGGGTGCGGACGGCCACGGGCCTCGCCGACGCCTGGCCGATCCAGCGCGAGGCCTTCACCCAGTGGGTGGTCGAGGACGTGCTGGGTGGGTCCGCCCCCGACCTGGCGAGCGTCGGCGTCACCCTGACCGACGACGTGCGCGGCTTCGAGCGGGCCAAACTGCGCCTGCTGAACGGCGTGCACTCCACCCTGGCCTACGCCGGCCTGCTGAAGGGCCACGAGACGGTGTTCGAGGCGGTCGGCGATCCGGCGCTCGAGGCCCTGGCCCGCGACCTGATGGTCAAGGACATCATCCCGACCCTGACCGCGCCGCGCGGCCTGGACCTGGCCGCCTACGCCGAGGCGATCCTCGACCGCTTCCGCAATCCCGAGATCCGCCACCTCTTGAGCCAGATCGCCTGGGACGGCTCGCAGAAGCTGCCGTTCCGCATCCTGGGCACGGTGAAGGACGCCCTGGAGGCCGGCCGCGACGTCGAGCGCCTGGCCGTTCCGATCGCCGCCTGGTTCCACTTCCTGAAGATGCGCGCCGCCGAGGGCGTCGCCGTCACCGACCCGCTGGCCGATCGCCTGCTGGCCGTGGTCCAGGCCCTGCCGAGCGAGGCGAAGGGCGACGTGGCCGCCTTCCTGGCGATCGAAGCGGTGTTCCCGGCCGAACTGGCGGCCGACGCGCGGTTCGTGGCGGCGGTGGAAAAGGCCTACGGCGCGCTCGTCCAACCCAATCCGTAAAACCCCCGCGAAAGCGGGGACTGCCCGGTGTCGGGCCGCCTCGGCATATGGCCCCTGCCCTTCAGCCGACCTCGCAGCTCAGCAGGGCGCCGCCGGACGGGTCCTTTTCCACGGCGATCACCACGCGCAGCGGGCCCTCGCCATCGACCCGCTTGCCCGCCCGCCCCAGCTTGAAGCCCGCCGCATTGGCCTCGCGCAGCACGTCTTCATACGGCGCGTCGAAGCCGATCCATCGACGATCCTTGAGACCCAGCCAGCCGCCCACGGCGATCTCGCGGACCTTCAGCCCCCGCCAGGTTCCCGACAGCGGAACCCTGGCGCGATACTTGTCGCCGAGGATCTCCACGTCCGTCTCGCCGAACCGCGAGCGATAGGCCTCGGGAACCTGCAGGACGCCGGGCAGCACGGTGATGTCCCAGGGCGTTCCGCCGAAGGTGACGACGCTGGCGCTCAGGCGTTCGAAATCGTCCGCCTGGAGGCAGCGCGCCGGCTCCTTGAAGGCCAGCAGACCGTCGAGCGGCGGAAGCGGCGGCGCCTTCTTCTGCTCGGCGCAGCCCGCCATCGCCGACAGGACGACCACCGCCGTCGCCAGACCGGCGCACAATCCCAACTTCCGCATAACGCCCCCGAAACTCGCGGCGAACTCGCCCCAGGGCTCAGCTTGGCCGATCAGGACACGCCAAGGCAAGCCCCGCTCAGGCCCGCACGCCCTTGCCCAGCACGACCGGCGCGACGGTGCCGACGAGGATCCGCAGGTCGAACAGGAACGAGGCCCGGGCCAGGTATTCGGCGTCCAGCGCCACCTTCTCGGGAATGGCCAGCTCGTCGCGGCCGTTGATCTGGGCCCAGCCGGTGACGCCGGGCCGCAGCGCGTCGACGCCGGCCGCGGTGCGGGCGGCGATCAGGTCGTCCTGGTTGAACAGGGCCGGGCGCGGGCCGACCAGGCTCATGTGGCCCACGAGCACGCTCCACAGCTGCGGCAGCTCGTCGAGGCTGGTCTTGCGCAGGAACGGCCCCACCGGCGTCAGCCAGCGGCCCGGCTCGTCCAGCAGGTGGGTGGCGACCTCGGGCGTGTCGATCCGCATGGTGCGGAACTTGGGCATCGGGAACAGGCGATTGCCGCGCCCCACCCGCCGCGACCAGTAGAGCGCCGGCCCCGGCGAGGTGGCGCGCACCAGCACCGCCGTCGCCAGCAGCGGCAGGGCCAGCACCAGCAGGCCCGCGGCCGAAGCCGCGAGATCGAAGGCGCGCTTCAGCACCGGATCAGGCCAGGTCGCTGGCCGCGGCGTCCAGCAGCAGATAGGCGCGGCCGGCCTCGGAGGCCAGCAGGGCGGCCACCAGGAAGCCTTCGCGGTCCTGGGCGGCGGCCTCGTTGATCATGCCGGCGTAGCGGCGCACGAAGCGCTCGGCGTTGCTCTTCAGCGGCGCGTCGGAGAACAGGCGGCGGACCAGGCGGCGGATGGCCGCCGGGGCCAGCTTCTTGACCACCTCGCGGGCGCCGGCTTCGTCGTGCGTCTGGATGGCGGCGGCGATCTCGTCGATGCGGCCGCGCGGCAGCAGGGCCGACGGGTCGATGCCCATGGCCAGGATCTCGCCGGCCAGCTTTTCGCCCAGCGCCGTATCGCCCGGCGAGCTGTTCTGGGCGTCGCCCAGCACGTTCTTCCAGCTCCAGCCGCCCTCGTCCTGCGGCTCGGCCGGGGCCGGGGCCGGACCACGGCCGCCGGCGGCGTCGAACATGGTGCGGAACTCGTCGTCGGTCGCCGTGGGGGTCAGCTTCAGGCGCTGGCGCGGCGGCGGCTCCAGCGGCGCGAAGTCGTCGGCGGGATAGACCGGAGGCGGGGTCTGGACGCGCGGCGGCTGCGGCGCGGGCTGAACCGGCGGCGGCGGCGCC
>JASGDR010000658.1:0-6521 GCA_047607095.1 Caulobacter sp. | reverse complement strand
GGTTGAGGCGGCGCGGCGCGAGGACGTCGATTTCGCCCTGCTGGACGTCAATCTCGACGGCGGCACCTCGTTCGCCGTCGAGATTGACGTCCAGCAGGGCGAAATCGACGTCCTCGCGCCGCGCCGCCTCAACCGCCGTCTCGGCCGAGACGGCCGGCCCGGTGACAACGCAGCCCAGGTCGGTCAGCAGGTCCTCGACCAGCATGGCGACCATGATCTCGTCCTCGACGATCAGAACGCGCATTCAGGCGGCTCCTCGATCCGACACCGCGCCGGCGGCCGGGCGGCGACGCAGGCGGGCGACGATGGTGCAGGCCACCCCGTCGGGCGGGTAGTTCAGCATCGCCTCCCCGTCGAGCTCCAGGGCCAGGCCTCGGGTGATCAGACGGCTGCCGAACCCCTGGCGCTCCGGCGGCGACACCAGCGGCCCGCCGCTTTCCTTCCAGCCCAGGCGCAGGCGCTCGTCATAGCCCTCGCCTTCCCGGCTCCAGCCGATCGCCACCTGGCCCGCCGGCGTGGACAGGGCCCCGTACTTGGCGGCGTTGGTCATCAGCTCGTGCAGGGCCAGCGACAGCGACAGGGCCGTCTTGGGCGACAGCCGCACCGATGGCCCCGACAGGGTGAACCGGGTGGCGTCGCCGTAGGATTCGATCAGCCCGGCCAGGATGTCGCGCAGGTCGGCGCCCTCCCAGCTCTCGCGCGTGAGAATGTCGTGGGTGCGGGCCAGGGCCAGCAGGCGGGTGGTCAGGGATTCGCGCGCGTCGCCCAGGTCGGCGGCGTTGCGCAGGGTCTGGCCTGCCACCGACTGCACGGTGGCCAGGGTGTTCTTGACCCGGTGATTGAGCTCGTTGACCAGCAGCCGCTGCAGCTCCTCGGTCCGCTTGCGCTCGGTGACGTCGCGCATCACGCCAGTGAAGAACCGCCGGCCGCCCGAGCGCCATTCGGCGATGGAGAGTTCGAGGGGAAAGGTCGAGCCGTCCTGCCGACGGCCGAACACCTCGCGGCCGATGCCGATGATCCGGCGCTCGCCGGTGGCGCGGTAGGTCTCGAGATAGCCGTCGTGCGCCCCGTGGTGCGGCTCGGGCATCAGGGCGTTGACGTTGGCGCCGATCATGTCGGCCGCCGCATAGCCGAACAGGCGCTCGGCGGCGGGATTGAAGGCCTCGATGCGGCCGTGCTCGTCGATCACGACGATCGCGTCCACCGCCGTATCGACGATGGCGCGATATCGAGCCTCTTCGCCGGCTCCGCCAGACTGTGCTTTGCGCCCGCCCATGGCCGGCTCCTCCGTCGACGGTAGGAACCTAGCTTAAGGGTTCGTCGGCCGCCAAGTCCCGGAACGCGCGAGCGCACGCTCCGGGTCCGCCTCACGGCAGCGACCGATCGTCTCAGGCCTCTTCGGATTCCGAAGCCGGAGCGTCGCCGCCCTCGAAGCTGCGCGGGGCGCGGCGACGGCGGGGCTTCTTGACCTCTTCGGCGCCGGCCTCGGGGGCCGGGGTCTCGGCCGCCGGAGCGGCTTCGGCCTTGGGCTCGGCCTTCGGCTCGGACTTGCGGCCGAGGAACGCCGGGGCATGGCTGACCGCGCCGTCCTGGCCGCGCAGCACCGGCGAGCCTTCGCTCACGGGCGCCTCGCCGCCCAGCGGGGCGGCTTCCGGCTCGATCACGGCCAGCGGATCACGCTCGCCGCGGTCACGATCGCGGTTGCGGTCCCGATCACGGTCGCGGCGCGAGCGGCGGCCTTCGCGGGGCTCGCCCTGGAACTCGCCGCCTTCGGCCGCCGGACGGTCCTCGCGCGGCTGGCGCTCTTCGCGCGGACGATCGTCACGGGGGCGATCGTCGCGATCGCGGAAACGGTCTTCGCGGGGGCGATCGTCCCGGGGACGATCATCGCGATTGCGGTCGCGGTCGTCGCGGTCGCGCCAGCGGTCGCGGCGCTGCTCGCCCTGGCCGTCGCGGGGACGGTCGTCGCGATTGCGGTCACGGTCGCGGTTCTCGAAGCGGTCGCGATTGCGGTCGCGGCGCTGTTCGCCCTGCTGACCTTCGCCGCCCTCGCCGCCTTCGGCGCCCTCGGCGGGCGTCTCGGCGGCGGCCGGGGCCTCGGGAGCCTCTTCCGGCTCGGCCTCGAAGTCGATCTCGTAGGCCGAATAGGCGTCCTTGCCGATGATGTCGCTGACGGCGCGATTCGGCTGGATGGCGCGTAGGACGCGGAAATAGTGCTCGGCGTGCTGCAGGTAGTTCTCGGCCAGCACCCGGTCGCCGGACGACGAGGCGTCGCGGGCCAGCTGCTGGTACTTTTCATAGACGCTCTGGGCCGCGCCGCGGACCTTCACGCCGTCGGGACCGTTCGAATCGAAGGCCCGGTTGGCGTTGTGCTGCTGCGGCTTGCCACCACCGCCCCCGCGGTTGTTGCGGCCACGCTGGCGCTTCATGCCCTTGAAATCTCTCATCTTCTCTTCTGAACCTGTCCGGCCGGGAAGCTTTGCCTCGGTCGGTGTTTGGTCTCTTGAGACTGGGTGGCCCCGCTTGGGCTCGCCTTCGATGTTCTTGAGACGTGGGTTTCGTTAAGGGTCTCCGTCCGGATCGGGCGCGGCGTTCGGCCTCGTCGGCCGTTCGCGCCTGCCGGATGCGTCTGGCGACCGTCGAAACGACCGCTCTTCCCGTCACCCGGCGATTTGGAAGGAGACCCTCTTCGTCTAGCGCCTCACGCGGCCGTTTCCAAGGGGTTTTTGAACCCGGTCACAACGCGGTCGTGGGTGGAGAGGTCCTTGACCGTGCGCACGTTCTGCGCGCCGGCCTCCCTGAACAGCGCCTCGACCGCGGCCGACTGGTCGAAACCGATCTCGACGCAGAACAGGCCGCCGGGCTTGAGCACCCGCAGGACCTCGGGCGCCAGGGCGCGGTAGGCGTCCAGTCCGTCGGCCCCGCCGTCGAGGGCCAGGCGCGGCTCGTGGTCGCGTACTTCCGGCTGCAGGGTCTCGATGTCGGCCGTCGGGATGTAGGGCGGGTTGGAGACCACCACGTCGAAACCGGCGTCGCCCAGGCCCGTCGTCCAGTCGCCGCGCATCAGCGCCAGACGGCCGTCGAGGTCGAGGTTGGCGGCGTTCTCGCGGGCCACGGCCAGGGCTTCCTCGGAGATGTCGATGCCGAGGCCCTTGGCGGCCGGGCGCTCGGCCAGGATCGCCAGCAGCATGGTTCCCGAGCCGACGCCCAGGTCGAGCATGTCGAAGGCCATGGTCTCGGGGAAGGCCTTCAGCACCTCGTCGACGATGACCTCGGTCTCGGGACGCGGGGTCAGCACGTCCTTGGTCACCGACAGCAGGATCTTCCAGAAGCCCTTGCGGCCGATGATGTGGCTGACCGGCTCGCGGCGGGCGCGGCGCTCCAGGTATTCGTCCAGCGTGGCCACCTGCTCGGCGGTCAGCTCGCGATAGGGATCGGTGATGATGTCGGTGCGGCTGACGCCGGCGGCGACTTCCAGCATCAGGCGCGCGTCGATGGCGGGCTGATCGATGCCGGCTTCCTTCAGGCGCTCCTTGGCGCCGTTCCAGGCTTTGACGAGAGTGAGGGTCATGGCGGCTCCAATAGCGCGTCGCGGCGGCGAGGGCGAGATTGAGGGCGATACCAGTTTTTGGTATTATCGGTCTTGGAGGTTCTTGATGAGCAAAAACACCTCGGTCAGCCTCGGTCCACACTTTCAGACCTTCATCGAAAGCCAAGTGGCGGAAGGCCGCTATGGCTCGGCCAGCGACGTCATTCGGGCGGGCTTACGGATGTTGGAAGAGCACGAAGCCAAGCTCGGTGCGCTCCGCGCCGCCCTCGCCGAAGGCGAGGCTAGCGGGTTCATGGAAGAGCCGTTCGATTTTGAGGCCTTCATCGCCGAGCTGGAAGCCGAGGCAGAGCACGAGAAATGAGTGGCTATCGGCTGTCGTTCAAAGCGCGACGCGATATCGACGACATCCGGGCCTACTCCAAAAGCCAATGGGGCGCCCGCCGAGCCGCAGCCTATCTTCGCGAAATCAAGCGAGCGCTCGACCTGATCGAGCCCGCACCCAGAGGCTGGCCGGCGCGACGACAGGCTTACTTCAGTCTATCGACTCCACACGGTCGGTTCGCACGTCGTCTTCTATAGGCCCGATCGTCAGCCGGCGCTGATCGTTCGCATCCTGCGCCAGCAGATGGACCCCTCGTCCCACCTCTAGCTGACCACTACCGCATCCCCCTGCCCCACCGCGCCGCCGTCGGTGACGTTCAGATAGATGCCGCAGAAGGTGTGGCCGTAGTTGTCGAACAGCGCCTTCACCACCTCGATGTCGCGTTCGGCGGTGACGGGATCGACGTGGGTGGCCGCGCAGCGGACGATGGGTTTCAACACCTCCGCGGTCGCCGAGCCGATCCGCGCCGTCCGGCCCGTCCAGCCGTTCTCGACCCAGGCCGGCCAGCCCTCGACATAGAGGTTGGCGCGGAAGCGCAGCGGATCGACGGGGCGGCCGATCTTTTCCGCCAGGTCCCGCACGCTGGCCAGGTTCACGATCGAGACGAAACCCGACTTGCTGTCCATGAACCGGTGCGCGCCCGGCCCCTCGATGACGCGCAGCGGCCCCCTAGCCTCCTCGCCCAGCAGGGTCGCCAGCCAGCCTTCGAAGCCGCGCCGTCCGGCCTCGCCGCGCAGGTCGCCCGAGAACGCCTCCAGCCCCTGCGCCGAAGCCGTCAGCACGCCGGTCGCCTCGTCATAGGCGGTGCGGGCCCGGGCCACGGCGGGGATCTTAGCCAGCACCGTGAACTTCATCTTCGACAGGTGGGCGGGCGCGTCCGCGTCGAAGCCGCTGGGGCCGTCCTCGACCGCATAGAGCCGGTCGCAGGGAAAACACGCGCCCGCCGTCAGCGTCGCCGTTTCCAGGCGCTCGGGCGTGAAGCCCTTGACGGGATGGCGATAGAGCGAGGCGACCTGGGCTTGCATGCGGCGGAAGGTGATCGCAGCGTGCGGGCTTGGCAAGGCGGGAACGCGGCGCGGCCTCGCGGATTTCCAAAGCTCGGGAGGCCCGCTCATGACCGACACCGCGCCACGACGCCCCATCCGGTCGTGGCTGGCCACGCGGCCCTACCATCTCGCGCCCTGGATCCTGCTGCTGGCGGTCGCGCCCTTCGCCTTTCCCAAGCGCCTGGAGCCGGTCGAGGAGCCGCACGCGCCGCCGCCCGGCCTGTCGGAAGACCGGACGATGCCGCCCGACGAGTTCGACGCGGCCGAGCCCCGGCGCGGCCGGGCGGCCCGACATCCGCACGGCATCCCGCTGCTGGGCTGGCGTGACATCCTCTGGCGCACCGCCCGGGAGATCAGCGTCGACAAGCTGCCGTCGGTGGCCGGGGGCGTCACCTTCTACACCCTGCTGGCCCTCTTCCCCGCGATCGGCGCCTTCGTCTCGCTCTACGGCCTGTTCGCCGACGTCTCGGCCGTGGAGAAGCAGTTGCAGGAAATGGCCACCGTCTTTCCCGCCAGCGTCGTCCAGATCGTAGGCGAGCAGATGCTGCGCCTGGCGAGCCAGGAGGGAAGCAAGCTGGGCGTGGCCTTCCTGGTCAGCCTGCTGCTGTCGATCTGGAGCGCCAACGCCAGCATGAAGGCGCTCTTCGACGGGCTGAACGTGGCCTATGACGAGGACGAGAAGCGCCATTTCGTCGGCAAGACCCTGCTGACCTACGGCTTCACCCTGTGCGCCCTGCTCTACGCGGTGTTCATCGCCGCGGTGCTGATCGCCCTGCCGATCGCCTTCGAGCGCCTGGGGCTGGGAGCGATCGCGGCCCTGTGGATTCCGCTGCGCTGGCTGACGGTGTGGCTGGTCACCGCCCTGGCCTTCGCCATGCTCTATCGCTTCGCCCCCTGCCGGGCGCGGCCGCGCTGGCGCTGGGTGGCGCTCGGCGCGCTGTTCGGCGCCGCCGCCTGGCTGATCGGCTCACTGGGCTTTTCGCTCTACGTCAACCGCATCGCCCACTACGACGCCACATACGGTCCGCTGGGGGCGGTGATCGCCTTCATGGTCTGGGTGTGGTTCTCGATCATGACCGTGCTGATCGGCGCCGAGCTCAACGCCGAGATCGAGCACCAGACCGCCCACGACTCCACCACCGGACCCGAAAAACCGATGGGCGCGCGCGGCGCGGCCATGGCCGACACGGTGGGCCTGGCCTTCCACCCCTGGGAGATGATCAAGCGCGAGGCCGGCACGGTCAAACGCATCGGCGGCCGCTACTGGGGCCAGGCGACACGGCTGGGCAGGCGCGAGCCGCCGCCGGATCAGTGATGCGAAATCCTCGCCCCGAGCCCGCTGAAGGGCGAGGTTCACGCGAGGCGACGATCTCTTGGCATCCGCCGCGGCGCATGGCTTAGCTCGCGGCCATGATCTTCACGCCCGCCCGCCTCCCCGACCACGAAGCCCTCGTGACCCTGGTCAATTCCGCCTATCGCGGCCAAGGCGCCCAGGCCGGCTGGACCACCGAGGCCGGCTATATCGACGGCCAGCGCATCGACC
>JASGDR010000657.1:0-8434 GCA_047607095.1 Caulobacter sp. | reverse complement strand
CTCCGCCTCCACAAGATCCCCGCCGCCCTGGCCTTCGCCCGCGCCAACCAGATCGACCGGGTGGTGCTGGGCGCGTCCCACGTGCGGGTCGGCAAGGCCCGCCTCGGCATCGTCTGCCAGGGCCAGGCCTACAAGGACGTGCTGGAGGCCTTCGCGGCCATGGGCATGAGCCTGCAGGAAGCTGCCGACCTGGGCGTCTCGGTCTACAAGGTGGGCATGCCCTGGCCGCTGGAGCCGCTGGGCCTGCGGGCCTTCGCCGCCGGTCTCGAGACGCTGATGGTCATCGAGCACAAGCGCGCCCTGATCGAGCCCCAGGCCCGGGCCGCCCTCTACGACCTGCCGGCCCAGGCCCGCCCGCGCATCATCGGCAAGACCGACGAGAAGGGCCATCCGCTGCTGTCGGAGCTGGGCTCGCTGTCGGTGGCCGAAATCGCGCTCGCCATCTACGACCGCCTGCCGCCGGGCCCGCACATGGAGCGCGCCCGGGCCTATCTCGACCGCGTCTCGGCCGCTGGCGTCGCCGCCGTCAGCCTGGCCGCCGACCAGGCCCGCAAGCCGTTCTTCTGCTCGGGCTGTCCGCACAACACCTCGACCAAGCTGCCCGAGGGCAGTCGCGCCCTGGCCGGCATCGGCTGCCACTACATGGCCGGCTTCAACGATCCCTCGACCGACCTCAACACCCACATGGGCGGCGAGGGGCTGACCTGGGTGGGCGCGGCGCCCTTCACCACCGAGAAGCACGTCTTCCAGAACCTGGGCGACGGCACCTACAATCACTCCGGATCGCTCGCCATCCGCGCCGCCGTCGCGGCCAAGGCCAACATCACCTACAAGCTGCTGTTCAACGACGCCGTGGCCATGACCGGCGGCCAGCGCGCCGAAAGCGGCTTCACCCCGGCCCAGATCACCCGCCAGTTGGCCAGCGAGGGCGTGACCAGGACCGTCATCGTCGTCGACGACCTGAAGCGCTACGAGGGCGTCGCCGATCTCGCCCCCGGCGTCGAGGTCTTCCCGCGGTCCGAGCTGATGAGCGTGCAGCAGATGCTGCGCGACACGCCCGGAACGAGCGTGCTGCTCTACGACCAGACCTGCGCCACCGAAAAGCGCCGCCGTCGCAAGCGCGGAACCATGGCCAAGGCGACCCAGCGGGTCTTCATCAATCCGCTGGTCTGCGAGGGCTGCGGCGACTGCTCGGTGAAGTCCAACTGCGTGTCGGTCGAGCCGCTCGACACCGCCTTCGGCCGCAAGCGCAAGATCAACCAGTCCAGCTGCAATCAGGACTATTCCTGCGTCGAGGGCTTCTGTCCCTCGTTCGTGACGCTGGAAGGCGCCGAGAAGGCCGGCGAAAAGGCCAAGCCCGCGCCGCTGTCGGCCGACTCCACGCCGCTGCCGGCCTTCGAGGAGTTCCACGGGGTGCGCCGGATCATCTTCACCGGCGTCGGCGGCACCGGGGTGACGACCGTGGCCTCGATCCTGGCCATGGCCGCGCACGTCGACGGCCGTTCCGGCAGCGTGGTCGACATGACGGGCCTAGCCCAGAAGGGCGGGGCGGTGTTCAGCCACGTCAAGATCGGCGAGCAGGAAGACACCATCGTCGGCGGCCGGGTGCCCGCCGCCAGCGCCGACGTGCTGATCGCCTGCGACCTGCTGGTCGCCGCCAGCCCCGAAGCCCTGTCGCTCTACGCCAAGGACCGCACCATGGCCTTCGGCAACAGCGACTTCGCCCCCACGGCCGACTTCGTCACCAGCCGCGACGTGAAGTTCGACGGCGGGGCCATGGCCCGGCGGGTCAAGGCCGCGACCAAGGCCTTCGACGCCTGTCCGGCCCAGCGTCTGGCCGAAAGCCGCTTCGGCGACGCCATCTACGCCAACATGATCATGGTCGGCTTCGCCTGGCAGCGCGGGGTGATCCCGGTTTCCAGCCGCGCCCTCTACCGCGCCATCAAGCTGAACGGGGTGGACGCCGAGGCCAACCTGCAGGCCTTCGAGCTGGGCCGCCAGGTCGCCTTCGACCCGGCCGCCGCCGGCGACAAGCCGGCCGACGTTCCCACGCCCCAGACCGAACCGCTGGACGCCTTGATCGCCCGCCGCGTCGAGGATCTGGCCGCCTATCAGGACGCCCGCTACGCCGCCCGCTATGCCGAGCGCGTCGCCAAGGTGCGCCATGCCGAGATCGCCGTGGTCGGCGAGGGGGCCGACCTGCCGCTGGCCCGCGCCGCGGCGACCAACCTCTACAAGCTGATGGCCTACAAGGACGAGTACGAGGTTGCTCGCCTCTACACCGACGGCCGTTTCGCCAAGGAGCTGGCCGGAACCTTCAAGGGCGGCAAGGCCAAGGTCTGGCTGTCGCCGCCGCTGATCGCCCCCAAGGGCAAGGACGGCAAGCCGAGGAAGATCGCCTTCGGCGGCTGGATGCTGGATCTGGCCTTCCCGATGATCGCCCGCATGAAGGGGCTTCGCGGCGGGGCCTTCGACGTCTTCGGCAAGACCGAGGAGCGGAAGATGGAGCGCGGCCTGATCGCCGACTACGAGGTCACGCTCGACCGCCTGGTCGCGGCCTTGCGTCCGGAGAACAAGGCCTTGGCGCTGAAGCTGGCTGAGGTTCCCTCCGAGATCCGAGGTTACGGCCACGTCAAGGAAGCGGCCGTCGAGAAGGCCAAGGCGACCGCGGCGAAACTGTGGGGGCAGTGGGAGGGCTGAGACCCTCCTATTCGCCCTTGCCGCCGTACACGGCGCCGTAGATCCGGCTCAGCGTGGTCCAGTCGAAGACGGCGAAGATCCGCTGGCCTTCGATGGCGGCCCCGCTGGTCGCGCGCTTGGGCGGCTTGAAGTGGGGAGCCAGCGCCAGCATCGCCTCACGCGTCGCCGGGGTGAGGGCCGGGCCGCTGGCGTCGCAGTCGGTCAAGGCGCCGTCGCGGGCCGTGCATTCGAGGTTGGCCATGCCGGCGACAGGTCCCGCGGCCGCGATCAGCGGTCCGGCGACGTAGGGCGGCGGGGTGGTCTCCCATACGATCCCGTGCAGCTGGCACTGCTGGCCGGCGGCGTCCTGCCGTGGGCAGGGGATCGAGCCGTCCTTGGTCGGGATCAGGGCCGCGGCGGCGCGGCCGGGCTGGAAGCTGGCCGGCGCCGGCTTTCCGCCGTCCGGACCGCCGACGAGCGTGATCGGGATGGTGATCATCGCCCCGCCCACCGGCCGGCCGTCAGTGGTGGTCGGCGCCATGCGGAAGTGCGAGGCCAGCTTCAGGGCCATGTCGTCGAAATGCGCGTCCTCGGGCGAGGACGCCGGCGCGCGGCAGGCTTCCATCCTGCCCTCGGCCGACACCCGGCAGCGCATCAACGCCCAGCCGGACAGGGCCTTTCGGCGAGCTTCCTCGGGGTAGTAGCGATCGAGGTCCATGGGCCCCGGCTTGCTCTTCCAGACGATGCCGTCGGTCAGTTCGCGCACCGGCGGCGCGGGATCGGCGAGGGCGGGCCCGGCGACGGCGAGGCTCACGGCCAGGGCGAGAAAGCGTACGGTCATGGAGAATCCCCTATGTCGCTTATGGCGAAGTTTCTTGCGTCTCGCAACGCAGGGGTGAGCGCTGGGCGCGCCATGAGCCATGGCGGACAAGGAGGTTCGTGCTAGGCTTGCCGCCATGAACAGGCCAGTTCGCAGCGCTTCGATGGTTTCGGTCAATCTTCCGGCCAGCGCCGTCGAGGATTTGAACGCGCGGGTCGCGAGCGGGGAGTTCGCCTCGCTCGATGAAGCCGTCACGGCCGCGCTGCTCGAACTCGAACACTTCCGCGCCGTCGAACTGCTTGGCGGTGAGGCGGCTTTTCAGACCCTTGCCGAAGAGATCGAGGCCGATCCGGCCACGGGCGTCGGCGAGGTGGACGCCTTCGAATTCCTGCACGCCCTGAAGGCCAGATACGAGGACATGGCGGACGCCCAGGACGATCAGGCTTGAAGCCGGTTCGCCTGAGCGCGTCGGCCGCGAGGGACATCAGCGCGATCGGTAACGATATCGCCGCCGACAAGCCGAGAGCGGCGGCCAGCTTCGTCGATTATCTCATCCAACGTTGTCAGAGCCTGGCGAACGCGCCGGAGGGATACGGCCTGAAGCCGTCCTTCGGTCCGGGCGTTCGGGGCGTGACCATTCCGCCCTACATCATCCTCTATCGCATTCGCGAGCGGGACATCCTCATCCTTGGCGTCCGGCACGGGGCGCGGAAGCCGGTAGTGTTCAAATGACCGAGTTCGATTTCGACGCCGTGGTGGTGGGCGCCGGCGCCGTGGGGCTGGCCTGCGGCTACGCCCTGGCCCAGCGAGGGCTGACCGTCGCCGTGCTGGAGGCCGAGGCCCACATCGGCCAGGGCGTCTCGTCGCGCAATTCCGAGGTCATCCACGGCGGACTCTACTATCCCACCGGTTCGCTGAAGGCCCGGCTGTGCGTGCAGGGGCGTCGGCGGCTCTACGCCTTCCTCGACGCCCACAAGGTCGCCTACAAGAAGTGCGGCAAGCTGGTGGTGGCCACCAGCGAGGACGAGATCGCCCGCCTGGACGCCATCTGGGACCAGGCCCTGGCCAACGACGTCGAGGGGATGGAGCGGCTGACCGGCGCCCAGGCCGTGGCGCTGGAGCCCGGCCTCAACGCCCATGCGGCCCTGCTGTCGCCGGAAAGCGGCGTCTTCGCCAGCCACGACTACATGCTGGCCCTGCAGGGCGAGATCGAGGCCGCGGGCGGAGCGGTGGTGCTCTCCACGCCCTTCGAGGGCGCGACCCCGCTGGAAGGCGGCGGTTTCACCGTGCGGGCCGGCGGCGGCGAGCCGACCGCCCTGACCGCCCGCCTGCTGGTCACGGCGCCGGGGCTGTCGTCCCAGGTCGTGGCGGCGAGCATCGAGGGCTTCCCGAAGGACCAGATCCCGGCCGCCCATTACGGCAAGGGCGTTTATTTCCGGCTCATGGGCAAGGCGCCGTTCCAGCGCCTCGTCTATCCGCCGCCGATCCACGGGGCGCTGGGCACCCACTACCGCAACGATATGGGCGGCCAAGCTGTGTTCGGACCCGACCTGGAATACGTGCCCGCGCCCGACTACTCGGTCGATCCGGATCGGGCGGGGGCCTTCGCCGCCTATATCCGCAAGTTCTGGCCGGGCCTGCCCGACGGCGCGCTCAGCCCCGACTACGCCGGCGTGCGTCCCAAGCTTCACGGCCCGGACGAGCCCCAGCCCGACTTCCAGCTGCGCGGCGCCGACACGCACGGCCTGCCGGGCCTGGTGGCGCTGTTCGGCATCGAGAGCCCGGGCCTGACCAGCAGCCTCGCCATCGGCGAGGCGGTGGCCGAACTGCTTTCCTGAGGTCGGGGGCAGCTCGCCGCGTCGTTCCCAAGAAACCCTTGTGTCGGCCGGCTGACACCAAACCCCCGCTCGCGCGTTAGCCGAAAGGCTGTTTCACGGAGAGGGCGATGGTGGACGATTTCATCGAGCGGCTGACCTCGCGGCTGGTGCGGGGCGCGGGTCTGGTCATGGCCGCCGCGATCGCGGCTGTGTCGGGGGCGATGGCGGTGTTCGCCTTCCTGGCGTCGATCGTCGGCACGGCCTGGGCGCACGCCATCGTCGCCGCCATCGCCGCGGCGGTGGTGGCGATTTGGGCCCTGGCCCAGTCGAACCATCAGGCCAAGACGCGCAAGGCGCCGATCGAGGAGCGGGTGGCCGATATCATCCTGGCTCATCCCACCGCTTCGTTCCTGGCGGGCGTGGCGGCCGGGGCCCTGGTCAAGGGCAAGCCCTCGGAGGCCCGCAAGGCCTGGCGGGCGCGGCGCGAGGTCGACTGAACCTCAGAGGTATTCCGTCATCACGAAATCGGCGCGGACCGTTTCGCCGCCGCGCTTCAGCGTGACCGACGCGGGCGTGCCGGGCGGGCCGTTGAACAGGGCGATCGCCTCGCGCAGGTCGGCGACGTTCTGCACGATGTCGCCCTGACGCACGCCGGCCTTGGCGGCCGGACTGCCGGCGCCGACGGAATCGACCACGATCCTGCCGCGGTCGTTGGCGACCCACACGCCCGAGAGGCCGTAGGTGGGAACGGTCGGGGCCTGGTTGTTGCGCTTCACCCAGAGGGCGTCGCTCGACAGCGACCAGTTCATGGTCCGCAGGAACGGCAGGCCCAGCACCGCATGGGCGGTCTGGCCGGGCGCCTCCATGTCGGGCGGGCGCACGCAGACAAGGACGTTCTCGTGGACGATCGGGCCGAACTCCAGCCGCTTGGCCCGCACCATCCGGCCCCGGCTCTTGCTGCGGCCCAGCACCCCGCCCGAGAACGATTGCGGCGCATAGGGGACGGCGTCGTTCCACAGGCCCCGCTTGAGGCCTTCCGCATAGGGCATGGTCAGGACCAGCGGTCCGCCGGTGTCGAGCACCGCCTCCAGGGGCGAGCTGTCGAGCATCATCTGGCCGAAGATGCGTCTGGAGGCGCTGGCTGCCTCAAGGCGCAGCTCGGCCGGGGCGCGGACATAGGCGCCGCGGTCGGGCGGACCGTCGGGGAACAGCCGCCATTGGCCCGCGTCGAGATCGAGTTCGCTGTCTCCGGCGGTCAGCAACCCGGCGGCCAGCGCGCCCTGGGCGCCCAGGCTCGCGCCCTCGACGCCGCCGAAAGCGACGATCGCCTGAAGCACCGCGCCGCCCATCACCACGTCCTTGGCCTGATAGATCGGCGAAGGCTTGCCGTTCAGCGGCATGGTCCGCACCTGGGGCAGCTTCAGCTCCCGAGCCAGCGCGTCGCGGATCAGGCTGACCGCGCCGCCAGTGTCGATCGCGAAGGGATACGGGCCGGCGCCCTGCAGGGTCACGTCGATCAGGATCCGCCTATCGTTCAGCGTGATCGGCGCAACGATGGGGCCGCCGGCCGCCAGGGCGCGCCCGGCGAAGCCCGCCAGCAGCGGTGAGGGCAGCAGGGAAAGAAGGCTGCGGCGGCTGAGCATCTGCACCTCGCAGGATACGTGGTCGCATCGATGCAGCCTCAGATGGATCCGTCAATCGCGCCGCCGTGACGGCTCAGCTTTTCGGCGTGATCCGGAGCACCTTGCCGTCTTCCTCGTCGGTCACCGCCCAGACCGCGCCGTCGGGGCCGACCACGACGTCGCGGATGCGTTCGCCGAACTCGCCGGCGATGCGTTCCTCGCCCACCACCTTGTCGCCGTCGAGCGTCAGGCGGGCGATGTGGTGTTCCTTCAGCGAGCCGACCAGCAGGCTGCCCTTCCAGGCGGGGAACAGGTCGGCTTCGTAGAAGGCCATGCCCGAGGGCGCGATCACCGGATCCCAGTAGTAGATCGGCTGCTCCAGGCCTTCCTTTGCGGTGATCCCGTCGCCGATCGGCTTGCCGGAATATTCCTCGCCGTAGGTGATGGTCGGCCAGCCGTAGTTCTTGCCGGCGCGGGGGATGTTCAGCTCGTCGCCGCCCTTGGCGCCGTGCTCGACCGTCCACAGCTCGCCGGTCTTCGGGTTGATGGCGGCGGCCTGCAGGTTGCGATGGCCGATCGACCAGATCTCGGGCTTGGCGCCGTCCTGGCCCGCGAACGGGTTGCCGGCGGGAATGGAGCCGTCCGGCTTGATGCGGATCACCTTGCCCAGGGTTCCGTCCAGGCGCTGGGCCTGCATGCGGCCCTCGATGATCGAGCGCTCGCCGGTGGTGACGAACAGGTTGCCGTCGCGAGCGAAGACCAGGCGGCCGCCGAAGTGCAGGGCCGAGGCCAGGGTCGGGGTCTGGCGCCAGATCACCTGCGCGTTCTCGACCCTGGGCGCAGCGCCAGGAACCAGCCTGCCGCGAGCCACGGTCGTGCCGTTACCGCCGTCGCGGGGCTCGGCGTAGCTCCAGTAGACGAGGCCGTTCTCGGCGTAGCGGGGATCGACCGCCAGGCCGAGCAGGCCGCCCTGGCCGTTGGCGTCGACCGCCGGCAGGCCGACGACGGCGGGCGACAGCGCCCCGTCCTTGGCCAGCAGGCGCAGGCGGCCGGCGCGTTCGGTCACCAGGGCCGAGCCGTCGGGCAGGAAGGCGATGGCCCACGGATGCTCCAGGCCCTTGGCCACGACCTGCACCTGGTAGGCGACGCCGGCGGCCTTGAGCGGCGCGCGGGTCTGGCCGGCGAAGGCCGGCTTCTGGTCGGGCGCGTTGGCCGGGCGGGTCTCGACAGGTCCGCCGTCGGCGGTCACCGCCGGTGCGGCGCTGTTCTGGGCCTCGCCGGGACCGCAGGCGGCCATGGCGAGTAGGGCGGAGGCGGCGAAGATCAGGGATGAGCGCATGGGGCGACCATAGACGGCTTTTCGCTCGGGGGGCGAGGGGGCGGGCGTGAATTTCGGCCGGCGCATTGACAGCGTGGGCCGCGCGGGGAAGGTTCCGGCGCTTTCCCGCCTGCGGATCCATCAGCTTCGGAGATCGCCTTGACCGCCATCCTGCACG
>JASGDR010000656.1:0-10723 GCA_047607095.1 Caulobacter sp. | reverse complement strand
GACGGGCGAGAAGTTGTAGCGGTCGCCGGCCAGGGTGTTGACGAACGGACGCGGGCTGCCGTCGGTGTTGAAGGCATAGCGCACGTTCAGCGGGCTCGAGGTCGAACCGCCGAAGGGGTTGGTGCCGATGGCGTTGGCCGCGCCGGTCACGCCCGTGCCCGAACCGCCGGCGTTGGAGACCAGCGACCACGGACGGTCGTTGCTCGGCAGGATCTTGTCGCGGCTGTAGTAGTTGGCGTAGGCGGTCACGTTGCCCTTGCCGTCCGGCGTGTTGGCGCCGATCAGCACGTAGGTGTTGGTGGTCTTGCCGTCGCCGATTTCGGTGCCGCTCCACTGAGTGCCGACTTCGACGCCTTCGAAGTCCTTCTTCAGCTGGAAGTTGACGACGCCCGACAGGGCGTCCGAACCGTACACGGCCGAGGCGCCGCCGGTGACGATCTCGACCTTGTCGATCAGGGCGGTCGGGATGTTGTTGAGGTCGACGGTGTTCGAACGCGTCGACGGGTTCATGCGGTGACCGTTGACCAGCACCAGGGTACGCGACGCCCCCACGCCACGCAGGTCGACGGTGGCCGTGCCGTCCGACGGGTTGTTCGAAGCGGCGGTCAGGCCGGGCATCACCTGCGGGAGGCGGTTCAGCACGTCTTCGGTGGTGGTCGAACCGGCCGCCTGGATGGCTTCCGACGTCACCGTCGAGATCGGGCTGTTGGCCACGTAGTCCTGGCGGGCGATGCGCGAACCGGTGACGACGACGGCTTCGATTTCGGTCGAGTCGCTTTCGGGCGCGGTTTGCGCCGACGCCACGCCGGCGCTGGCGGCGGCGATCGCGAGGCCGCTGATGATGGTCGTCGTCAGCAGGCGCTTACGCGTCATCTGAATCTTCAATGGAATCCCTCCGAGAACGGGCAGGACCTGGCGATGTCGCCGGTCCCCCGCCCATGTCTTGCAATCCCAGGCTGCTCGCAGCCCGGTTGGCCGGGACGTTAGGAGCGCCCCCTCGGAGCGGTCAATTACGATTGCTGTTATGTAACGCGAAGCATCCGTTCTGTCGCAAATTGAACACACCGATGTCGCCTTGGGGGCCGATACACGCGCTTTCGAACCGCGTTATATGCTCAAGCTTGCGATAGGTCGCCAAATTAAGGCGACTTCGTGGCAAATCCATCCACTTTGAAATAACAGTAATATCAGAATATGTTGTCTCGACACACAAGAATGCGGGGCGATGCTTCCTCTGCGGAAGTCGTCGCAGGTCACTTTGCGGCCACAATCTGGCCGCGTGTCTTCCGCGCCACGCTCGCCGCCCAGGCGGCCCCCACCCAAACCCGTCGGACTTCGTTCATGCGACTCATCGGCCTGCCGCTCGCGCTTCTCGTCACCGCCTCGGCGACCTCCGCCGCTCTCGCCGCGCCGGCGCCGGGGGCCGCAGCCCCCTCCTCCCAGGTCCTGGGCGCGGTGGCGGCCTGCCGGGCGATTCCCGACGCCGTCGCGCGGCTGGCCTGCTACGACAAGGCCGCGGCCGAACTGGCGGCGGCCGACGCGGCCGGCGACATCGTGGTGCTGGACCGCCAGAAGGTGGAGAGCGTCAAGCGCGAGGCCTTCGGCTTCAACCTGCCCAAGCTGGACCTGTTCGGCGGCAAGGACGACAAGGCCCCCGCCGCCCTCGACCGCATCGAGGGCGTCGCCAAGCAGGCCTGGCAGAACGGAAACGGCGGCTGGACCATCGTGCTCGAGGACGGGGCCAAGTGGGATCAGGTCGGCCGCGATCCGGTGCGCCGCGCGCCCAAGCCCGGCTCGAAGATCGCCATCCGCAAGGCCTCGATGGGCAGCTTCTTTCTCAACATCGACGGCCAGACGGCCATCCGCGCGCGCCGGGTGGACTAGCCGGGCGGAATAGCCGGGTGGAATAGGACGTCGGGCGGCGGATCGGTCGGCCAAGCGGGCTAGAAACACTTGCCCAAGGCGCGCGGGCCGCGCATCTGGAGGGTCCGAGAGGTTCCCTTCAGAGGCTTCAAGCGCCCATGACCGATTTCCGCCGCGTCACCGACAGCCTGTCGGTCAGCCCCCAGATCAGCGTCGAGGACGTGGCCCGGGCCAAGGCCGAAGGCTTCACCCTGATCGTCAACAACCGTCCGGACGGCGAGGATCCCAGCCAGCCCGCCGGCGCCGAGATCGAGGCGGCGGCCAAGGCCGCCGGCCTTTCATACCTGCACGTGCCGGTGCGCGGCGGGCCGTCGCAGGAGCAGGTGGACGCGGTGCGCGAGGCCGTCGAGGCCGCCGGCGGGCCGGTCCTGGCCTTCTGCCGCTCGGGCACCCGCTCGATCGTCACCTGGTCGATCGGCCAGGCCCTGTCGGGCGCGGCCGATCGCGAGACGCTGGTGCGGCAGGGCTATGAGGCCGGCTACGATCTCTCCGGCGTGCTGCCGCACTGAACGCCCGATTCTAGTAGCCGCCCAGCGTCGTGACGCGGGCGGCCATGGGGCTGGGCTCAGGCTCGCACGAGGCCAGGACGAACTGCGCCGCGATGAGACACAGCACGGCGAAGCAGGCGCGCTGGAGCCGTTTTGAGACAAAAATCGCCGCGTCGGCCGCCATGATCCGTACTCCACAGGGTTTACGGTTCGTTAAGCGCAAGACCGGCGCCGCTCAGGATGGACCGCGATGATCCCCTTCGTTCGCGAGATCGAATTCGAATACGGCCGCTGCGATCAGGTCTCGCCGCTGATCCGGCGGGTGATCGCCGACAATCCGGGGCCGTTCACCTACACCGGCACGGGGACCTACATCGTCGGCCGCGGGACCGTGGCGGTGATCGATCCGGGCCCCGACCTGCCGGCGCACCTGGACGCCCTGATGGCGGCGATCGAGGGCGAGACGGTGAGCCACATCCTGGTGACCCACCACCACGCCGACCACTCTCCCCTCGCCCGCCCGCTGGCGGAGCGGACCAGGGCGCGGATCTGGGGCAAGCCCGCCCCGGCCGCGCCGGTGTCCGAGGAGACCGGCGTGAAGCTGGACGCCGAGGACGACGGCCATTTCCGCCCCGACGTCGAACTCGCCGACGGCGAGGTCTTCGAAGGCCCCGGCTGGACGCTGGAGGCGATCGCCACGCCGGGCCACACCTCCAACCATGTCTGCTTCGGCCTGAAGGAAGAGAACGCCCTGTTCAGCGGCGACCACGTCATGGGCTGGTCGACGACGGTGATCACCCCGCCCGACGGCGACATGGGCGACTATTTCAAAAGCCTGGCCAAGATCCAGGCTCGGGACTTCGCGACCCTGTGGCCCACCCACGGCTCGCCGGTGCGCGAGGTCGCCCCGTTCCTGCAAGCCTATGTCGACCACCGCCGGGCGCGGGAAGCCCAGGTGCTGGGCGTGCTGGCGAACGGTCCGGCCCGGATCCGGCAGATCGTGCCCGTGCTCTACGCGGCGGTGGACCCGCGCCTGCACCCGGCCGCCGCCCTGTCGATGCTGGCGCACCTGATCCAGCTGGTCGGCGAGGGCCGCGTGACGTGCGACGGCGCGCCGGGGCTGGAGAGCGAGTATCGGCTGGCGGGGTAGCGCTCGCCTTCTTTTTCCTTGCTTCCCTCGCCCTTGTGGCGAGGGCCCATGTCGGCGGCCGCTCAGACCTGGGTCGTTCGATAGAGGTCTGAGCAGGTTGAACGATGGATCCTGGGCACAAGGCCCAGGAAGGCAAAGAAAAAAGGGAAGAAGGAGGGGAACCCCTAAAGCCGCGCCCGCACGGTCGCCCGCACCGTCCGAGGCGCGCCGGGGAAGATCCAGACCGGGCTGTAGGAGCTCTGGGCGTAGTGCTCGTCCAGCAGGTTGTCGACCTCGAGCCGGGCGTCGAGGCGGGGCGTGATCGCGTATTCCACCGCCGCCTTGGCTTTCCAGTAGGACGGCAGGATCAGGCCCGAGCCGTCCAGCGCCCCCGCCCGGTCGCCGACATAGGAGGCGCCGAGCGTCAGCGACCACCGCGCGAACCGGCCGACGGCGAAGGCGCCGCCCGAATGCTCGGGCACGTTCAGCACGGCGTCGGAGGCGAAGGCGACATCGTCGGCGGCCGCGTCGGTCCAGCTGTAGTTCACCACCACGCGCCAGGCCGAGGTGACCTCGAACGATCCGTCCAGCTCGACGCCTCGGCTGGTCAGCTTGCCGACGGGGGCCAGGAAGCTGGAATCGACCGGGTCGTTGGCCAGGATGTTGCGCTTTTCGATGTCGAACAGCGAGACCGCCAGGTCGACGCCGGGCCAGGCGCCGGCGAGGCCCAGCTCCCAGCCCTTGCCCTTCTCGGGCGCGAAGCCCTCGCCGGTGCGGCCCGTGCCGGAGTTAAGCAGGAACGAGCGGCCGTAGCTGGCGTGGGCGGTCAGGGCGTCGGTCAGGCGGTAGCGGGCCCCGAAGCGGTAGTCGACGGGCGAGCCCTCGTTCCGGCCGACCGCGCCGGTGCGGTTGTTGCGGATGGTCTGGCGATAGCCGTCCACCCGCACGCCGCCGAACACGCCGAGGCGGTCGGAGACCCGCCACAGGTCCTGGGCGTAGAGCGTGGCCGCCCGGCGGGTCTCGCGATTGTCGGTGAACGGCAGCAGCGACAGGGCCGTTCCGCCATAGACCGGCGCGTCGATCGAGATGGCGTAGGGCGCGGCGGCGCTGGGGTTACGGCGCAGCAGACCCTCGTGATAGTCGAGGGTGTAGCCCTTCACCCCGATGTTCAGGTGGTGGGCGCCCAGGCGGCCGTCGAGCTCGACCCGGCCCGACAGATCCTCGACCGAATAGTCGCGATAGCGGCGCTGGCGCCAGAGCTCGCGGCTGACCAGGCGCGACTGGTCGCTGGAGAAGCCCTTCATGTCGCCGGTGCGCCAGGCGCCGCCGACCGTCAGCCTCAAGTCGGGCGACAGCTCGTATTCGCCGGTGAGCTGGTGGCGCTCGTTGCGGAAGCGGGTGGTCCCATCGCCCGGCTCGCCGAAGAAGCGCGAGCGGGGAACGGCCAGGGCGTCGCCGTTCACGGCCGGCACGCCGCGGTCGAACGGGGCGTCGAAGACGGTGACCTCGCCCACATAGGTCAGGCGCAGGGCGTCGGTCGGCCGCCAGGTCAGGGACGGGGCGAGCGCGCGGCGATGCAGGTCGACATGGTCGCGCCAGCCGTCGCTGCGCTCGTCGGCGACGACCAGGCGGGCGGCCAGGGTGTCCGACAGCGGGCCGGTGAAGTCGAGCTCGGCCCGGCGCAGGCCGTAGGAGCCGACCGTGGCCGCGACGCTGCCGCCGCGCGTGAACTGCGGGGTCTTGGAGACGATGTTGACGCGGCCCGCCGGGTCGATGTCGCCGAACAGGGCCCCGGCCGGGCCTTTCAGGATCTCGATCCGCTCGGCCGTGGCCGGGTCGCGCGGCGGCGCGAGGCCGCGATTGGCCAGGAAGCCGTCGACATAATACTCGGCCCCGCCGTCGGGCGTGCCCAGGAAGCCGCGGATGGCGAAGTTGTCGAGGAAGCCGCCGCGGTTGTTCTGCTGGCTGACGCCGCTGGTCAGCTCCAGGGCGTCGGCCAGGCGGGCCGCGCCGACCGCGTCGAGCAGGTCGCGTTCGACCGAGCGGCTGGAGGGCGAGGTCGCCTGGGTGATCTCGCCCGCGCCGAGCGTGGCGTCGCGAGCCGCGCCGCGACGGCCCAGGATGACGATCTCGCCCACGGCGTGGGGCTCCGTCTCGGACACCGGAGCGGTTTCCGGCGGTTCGGCGGCGGACAGGGCCAGCAGGCAAGCGCTGACGCAGCTCCACGACAGGGGCAAGGCGCAACTCCATTTGTAATGTTATTACATATCAGCTATGCCGCAGACACGATGCTGTCAACCGCCCCTTCCCCCGCCCTGTCGGCGCCGTCCGGCGCAGGCCGGATCATCGCCATCGACGCCCTGCGGGGCCTGGTCATGCTGCTGATGATGGTCGACCACGTGCGGGAGTTCTTCTTCATCCACGCCCAGGTTTCCGACCCGATGGACGTGGAGGCGACAAGCCCCGCCCTGTTCTTCACGCGCCTGGCCGCCCACCTGTGCGCGCCGGTGTTCGTGGCCCTGACGGGCCTGGCCGCCTGGCTTTACGGCCGCAAGGCCGGCGGCGGCGATCCAAACGCGGCGGCCGGGGCGGCCGGCGGCTTCCTGTTCAAGCGCGGCCTCTTTCTGGTGTTCCTCGAACTGACCCTGGTCAGCTTCGCCTGGACCTTCGACCTGACGCCGAAGACCTATTACCTGCAGGTGATCTGGGCGATCGGCCTGTCGATGATCGCCCTGGCGGCGCTGGTGCATCTTCCGCGCACGGCTATCGCCGCTGTGGGCCTCGTCATCGTGCTCGGCCACAATCTGCTCGACCCGATCAGCGTCGCCGAAGGCCGGCCGGGCCACGCGCTGTGGGCGATCCTGCACGACCGCGGCTTCATCGACCTGCCCTGGGGCGCGCGGGCGCGGACCTCCTATCCGCTGCTGCCGTGGATCGGCGTCGCCGCCCTGGGCTACGCGATCGGCCCGTGGTTCGTCGCGACCTGGCGCGACCGTCGCAACCGCCTGCTGCTGACGGGCGTCGGCGCCCTGACCCTGCTTCTACTGCTGCGCAATCTGAACGGTTATGGCGAGACGCCGTGGGTTCACGGCGCCGACGCGGTGCGCACGGCGATGAGCTGGCTGAACTTCACCAAGTATCCGCCCTCGGCCGACTTCCTGCTGCTGACGCTCGGGGTCGGGGCCCTGCTGCTGGCGGCGCTGGAAAAGGTCCCGCCCCGGTTGCTCGCCCCGCTGGCGGTGCTGGGAAGCGCGCCGCTGTTCTTCTACCTGATCCACCTCTATGCCCTGCACCTGCTGCAGTTGGCCGCCGTGGCCGCGCTGGGTCCCAACCAGGGCGAGGTCTGGAGCCTGCCCGGCGTGTGGGCGATCTGGCTGACGGCGGCGCTGGCGGCGGTTCCCTGCTGGTGGGCCTGCCGCTGGTTCGGCCCGGTGAAGCGGGCCAGCCGTCAGCCGTGGATGAAGTATCTCTGAGCGCTTCGAACTGGGGGCCGGCACGGCGCGACGGTTCGGCGGCGCAGGCCTGGCCATCTCGCGCCGCCCGGCCCGCCGGATGGGCGGCGACACCCCTGTGGCGAGCCGCCTTGGCGAGGGCTCGGTGTTCACGGCGACGCCGCCCGAACGCCGCACGACGAGAAACGCAACTTTACAGAGAGAAAAAACGGCCATTCTCTGCCTGAGGGGGCGTCGGCGCGGGGTCGGCTGCTCGACGCTCGAGGAAGACCGACTTGCTGGCCCCAGGAACCCAGATCACGATCGGCGCCGCAGAAACGAAACCGATCCAGGATATCGCAGTGAGGGACAAGGTCTGGGCCGCCGGCCTTGGCCTCGACTGGAAACCCGCCGTCATCATGATGTCGACGGGAATCGGGCCCGGCCCGGAGATCACGGCGATATACGTGCAGACCGACGACCAGAACGAACTCCTGGGCGCCGCCCGTCAGGTGGTTCTTACGACCAAGGGGTTCGCCACAATGGATCGGCTCAGTCCAGACTTTGAGCTCGTCCGGGCCGACGGCCAAGCGGTCCGGATCGTCGCTGTGACGCTCGGAAAATCCAGACTGGGCGAGCACACCCTCGCGACTGAAACCCAACCGATGACCGACCCGGAGGGACACCTGATCATCGCCAACGGCTTCGTCGTCGGCGACTATGCGCTGAGCATCAACCTGCCGCGCCCCTCTTTCGAGCTACCGACCATCCCGGGCGGTGAAACCGTCTGAAGGCCTTCCGCCCGGCCGGCGTCGCGGCGGCCGTGTTCAGGCGTCCTCCATTTCGCCGGCCCGAAGCGAACCGGTCGCCCCCAGGCGCCGCCCCAGATGCTCGGCCAGGCGGACGGACAGCGCCACGATCGTCAGGGTCGGGTTGGAGATGCCGCCCTGCGGGAACACCGACGAGCCGGCGACATAGAGATTGTCGAGCCCGTGCACCCGAAGGTCGGCGTCGACCGCGCCCTTGGCCGGGTCGGCCGCCATCCGCGTCGTGCCCAGGTGGTGGCCGTTGACGTAGAGCTGGCTCTTCAGGACGTCCCACGAGGGATAGTAGAACTGGCCGCCCAGCGCGCCGATCGCCTCCTGGAACAGGTTCGTGGAGGTCTCGTAGGTGTGCTGGTCGCCGGGTCCCACCTCCCAGCGGATCTTCGTCTGCGGTTGGCCGAACACCGGGTCGACGGTGTCGGCCAGGGTGATCCGGCTCTCGTCGTTGGGCCGCATCTCGAAATAGTACGAGGAGGTGTAGGGGCGGAACCAGCAACTGCCGATGCCGTACTGGCGCTGGACGTCGGCGCTGGGCGAGAACCGGCCCTGGACGGTGACGCCGTTCGCGTCGCTCCAGCTCCCGGTCGGGGTCTGCCCCTTGATCAGGCGCATCGCGGCCGGGCTGATGAAGTTTCCGCTGACGCTCAGGGCCGAGCCGCCGCTGAGCGGGTGGCACTGGAAGTAGCGCCCGACCTGGTCGTTGCCCGCGCCGGACAGCAGCAGCTGGCGGGCGTTCTCGACCGCGCCGCAGGCCAGCACATAGACGTCGGCCTTGATGGTGAACTGGGTGGCCGGAGCCGGCGGAAAACTGGTGTCCAGCGAGGCGACCCGCAGGCCCTGCACGACGCCGCCGGCATGCTGGATTTCCAGCAGCGTGGCGTTGACGATGATCTCGTCGATGATCTCGCCGGCCGTGGCGCCGTCGAAGGTGCGGGCGGCGAAGTTCAGATAGGCCCCGCCCATGAACTGGTACATCTCGGTGTCGAAGCCGGCGATGTCGGGGACCTCGGCGTCCAGCACGCCGGCCCAGTAGTCGGTGCTGAAGTCGTCGCCGTGCAGCACGCAGATCTTGGCCGCCTGGGCGTAGTAGGGGACGAGGTCCTCATAGGTGATCGGCCAGCCCGGAAAGCCGGTCCGCGCCTCGAAGGTGATCGGGTCCAGCGGCCGGGTCTGGCCGCCCCAGTGGGTGGAGGTGCCGCCGTAGACGCGCTCGCGCTCCCAGCCGCTGTCCGTCTGGCCCCGATAGGGCTGGATCAGGAACTCCGGCTCGTTGGTGACGAACAGCCCCTCGGTCTGGCCGGCGTAGAGCAGTTTCTTCTCGGGCCAGCTTTCCTGGTAGTTGGGCAGGTCGCGGCCGCCCTCGATCAGCACGACCTTGTAGCCGGCCTTCTGCAGCAGCAGGGCCGCGGTGATCCCCGCCGGCCCCGTGCCGACGATGCATACCTGGGTGGAGACGACGCCGCCGTCGCCGATGTCCCTGCCGTCCAAGATCATGGGAGCCTCCCGATCGCTCCCAGGGAGAATGCAGGAAATTACCCCTATTGGTTGTGTTGAAGTTCACACCCAGCCGTAAAACGACCTGAGCCCTCCCCCTTGATGGTGGAGGGTTGGGTGGGGGTGGCTACGGTGTCGGCGGCTGAACCGCCGTGTCACCCCCATCCCCGGCCCTTCCCCCATCAAGGGGGAAGGGAGGGAGTTCAGCCGCCGATCGCCTTCAGCACGCCGGTCACGCGACCGCAGTTGCGGCCGAGATCGCCGCCGGCGTCGCGGGCGATCGAGCGGACGTCGACGCGGGCGCCGGCGCTGTCGGGACGAACGCGGACGACGAGGTCGTCCTTCATCCGGAACCAGAAGCTTTGACCGGCGGCCTCGATGCGGCCGTCGTTGGGATCGTCGGTGACCAGCTTCAGGCCCTTGGCCTGGACGGCGGCCTTGGCGGCCTCGTAGGCGTCGGCCGGCGTGCGTTGCAGCACCAGGGTCTGGGCGGCGGGGCAGGTCTCGGCGTTGACCTCGGCCACGCGGCGGCCGGCGAACAGCTCCGAGCCGACCGGCAGGCTGGGATCGTCGATGACGGGGGCGGAGGCCTCGCCGCGCTGGGCCATGACCGCGTCGGAGAAGCCCAGCGGGGCCTTCCAGTCGGTGGCGACGTCGCCGACGGGGGCGGCGCGGCCGCCGACGCCGGTGGCCAGGAACAGCACGCCCAGCGTCGCGACGGTGATCGCCAGGGCCAGCAGGGCCCGCTTCCAGTGACGCTGGACGCCGCCGATCATCGCCACGATCACCCCCAGCGCCCCCGTGCCCAGGCTGAGCCAGGCCACCAGCGGGGCCAGGTCGCGGGTCATCAGGTCGTAGGCGATCGTCTTGTCGAGCAGGCCGAAGCGCGCGCCCAGGGCGCCGACCGGGATCAGCGCGGCCGGGACCAGGGCGATCAGCACCGCCCCCATCAGGATCGGGGAGGCCCAGTTCCCCTTCCCGCCCGCGCCGCTCGTTGCAGGCTTCGCCGCCTTGGCCTTGCGGCTCTTGCCGGGCTGGATCGGCATGGCCAGCGGCGGCTCCTCGGCCACGAACACCGGGGCGGCGTCGAAGGCGGCCTCGGGCGTCGGGTCCAGCGGCCGGGCTTCCGGCTCGGCCAGCGGCGCGTGCGGGAAGACGTCTTCGGGTTCGACGGCCTCGGCGGCGTGCGCCACCGGCGTCGGCTCGGGATCGGGCAGAGAGGCGGCCAGGGCCTCGGCGCTGACCGGTTCGGTCGCGACTTCCTCCTGGGCGGCTTCCGACGCCAGGATGCGGGCGGCGACCACCTCGGGCTCGTGGGCGGGCTGGGCGGGCGCCTCGGCTTCGGGCTCGTCCGCATCGTCGGGCGTCGGGACCGGGTCGGGCGCGTAGAGCACCGGCGCGCCGGCGCCGTCGGCGGCGGCCAGGGTGGCGGCG
>JASGDR010000655.1:0-3349 GCA_047607095.1 Caulobacter sp. | reverse complement strand
GCGCGGAAGACGTTGGCGCCGAGATAGTTGCGGCTGCCCCAGTTGATCTGCAGGCCGTCGGTGTAGTTCTGGAAGAGATTGCGCACGACGGTGTTGTCGTTGCCGCGCAGGATCTCGATGCCCTGCGAGGGCTCCAGATTGTCTTCGCCGGCGTCGAACACGTTGTCGGCCACCAAGTTGAAGGCCGCGCCGCGGGTCAGCTCCAGCCCGTCGCCGTTCTCGTAGAAGACGTTGCGCAGCACCTTGTTGTTGATCGTGGTGGTGGCGGTCGAACCGCCCTGCCCGTCGTCGCCGCTGAACATCACCCCGGCGCCGCCGATGTTCCGCACGAAGCGGTTGTCGTGGAAGACCGAGTTGCTGGTCCGCAGCACCAGCACGCCGATGCAGAAGTTGCGCACCTCGAGCCCCGTCAGCTCGACCTCGCGGGTGTCGATCAGCGCGAGGCCCGGCTTGGTGGTGGTGCGGATGTTGGTGCCGTATTCAGCCGGATTGGCCCCGGGGCAGTCCTTGAGGTCGCGCTTGACGTAGCCCGAGCCGTCGATGACGGCGTAGCGGCCGTCGGCCTTCCAGGCGGTTCCTTCGATCTTCACCGGCCCCTTCACCGGGGGCAGCGGCGAGTCGATGCGCAGCTCGATCGGGCCCGGACCGGTGGGAACGATCTCGATGCGATAGCGGCCGGGGGCGGCGTTGCTGGTCTCGATGGCCCAGCGCAGCGAACCGGGCTGGCCGTCGTCGGCAGGCCGGTCGACCTTCAGCACCTCGCGGGCGTCGGGCGTGACGGCGGTCTGGGCCTGGGCGGCGGCCGGCAGCAGGATCGCGGCGGCGGCGAGCAGGAGGAGCTTTCGCATGGCGAGGTCCCTATCTTCGAACTTGGGTCTTCGTTCTCGGTCTTCAGTCTGACGCGTCAGGCCGTGGCGGCCAGAGCGCGCGGGGCGTGTCGACGGATCAGCGCCAGACTGACGAGAGTGAAGGTCATGGTCAGGGCGAAGGCGCCGAAAAAGGCCGCGCCTCCGGTCGAGACGACCGCCGCCCCGACGAAGGAGCTGACGATCGCGCCCAGGCGTCCGACCGCGGCGGTGGCGCCGACGCCGGTGGCCCTCACGGCCGCCGGATAGACCTGGGCGGCCAGGGCGTAGAGCGTGGTCTGCACGCCGTTGATGAAGGCGCCGGCGACGAACAGCCCGGCCATCAGGCGGGCCGCGCCGTGACCCGCGTCCAGCGGGGTCAGGGCCAGCAGGGCGCACGAGATCACCGCCCCGGCCGCCATGGCCAGCATCGACGCCCGCGAGCCGTAGCGCAGGATCGCCCAGGCCCCGGCCACCGCCCCCAGCACGCCGCCGAGGTTGAAGGCCGCCAGGCCGTTGCTCGACACGGCCAGGTCGAAGCCCGCCGCCGACAGCATCGACGGCGCCCAGCTGAACACGACGTAGGTCGACAGGATGCAGAAGAAGAACGCGCCCCACAGGGCCACGGTGTCGAGGCGGAAAGCCTTGTCGAACAGCTGGCCGAACGAGGCGCGAGCGACCTGTTGCTCGCCGTGATCGGAGAACCCGCCCCCGTCATGGGCATGGCCCATGCGGGCCATCACCTTGTCCAACTCGCCCGCCCGCCCCGGACGGGCGGCCAGGAACCGGGGCGACTCCGGCAGCCACAGCGCCAGGACCACGGCCAGGATCAGGGGCGCGACGCCGCCCATTACGAACAGGGCCCGCCAGCCGAGGCTCGGCAGCGTATGGGCCGCGATCAGGCCGCCGACCAGGCCGCCCAGCGGAATGCAGACGATTCCCAGGGTCACGGCCAGGCTGCGGCGACGCGTGGGGCTGAACTCGGCGATCAGGGTCGTGGCGTTGGGCATGGCCGCGCCCAGGCCGAAGCCAGAGATGGTCCGCAGCACGCCCAGCCAGACGAGGTCGGGCGCGAAGGCCGAGGCCAGGGTCGAGACGCCGAACAGGGCCACCGCCGCGATCAGCGCCGTGCGCCGTCCGGCCCGGTCGCCGAGCACGCCGCCCAGCGCCGTGCCCAGGCTCATGCCCAGGAAGCCGATGGCGAAGATCGGGGCGAAGGCCGCGCGGCTGACGCCCCACTCCTTGACGATGGCCGGGATGGCGAAGCCCAGCACCTGATTGTCGAACCCGTCGAGGATCACCGCCAGGGCGGTCATGAACAGGACCAGCTTCTGGTAGCCGCCCCACGGGCCGTGATCGAGCAGCGGGCCGATCTCGACGGATTTGGAGGCCGGCTGGAAGGCCGGCTCGGAGGATTGGGACATGTCGGCTTTCCTCAAACGATCGAGACGATCTTGCCGGCCGCTTCGCGCAGCACCGGCAGGACGGTGTCGATCAACTGTTGGGGCGTGGTGCGGCTGGCGTGGGTGGAGACGTTGATCGCCGCGGTCACCCGGCCGGCGCGGTCGCGCAGCGGCACGGCGATGGACAGCAGGCCGATCTCCAGCTCCTGGTCGGTCAGCGACCAGCCCTGTTGGGCGGTGCGCTTCAGGATGGCGCGCAGCTCCTCGGCGTCGGTGACGGTGTTGGGCGTCAGCTTCTCGAACGAGCGGCCTTCCAGCAGGCGGTCCAGCTCGGCCGGCGGCAGATGCGCCAGCAGCATGCGGCCCATCGAGGTGTGGAAGGCCGGCAGGCGGCTGCCCACGCGCAGGCCCACGGTCATGATCCGGCTGGCGGCGACCCGGGCCACATAGACGATCTCGTCGCCGTCGAGCACGCTGGCCGAGCAGGACTCGCCGATCCTGCGGGTGACGTCGGTCAGGATGGTCTGGGCCGACTCCCACATGCCCAGGGTCGACAGGTAGGCGAAACCCAGGTCCAGCACCCGCGGCGCCAGGCCGAAGGTCTTGCCGTCGCTGAAGGCGTAGCCCTCCTCGACCAGGGTCAGCAGGAAGCGGCGGGCGGCGGCGCGGGTCAGGCCGGTGCGCTCGGCGACCTGGCTGAGGGTCATCCTGGCGTTGTCGGCGTCGAAGGCGCGGATCACGTCGAGACCACGGGCGAACGCCTGCACGTAGTCCTTGCCTGGGGCCGAAGCCGTCACGTTTCTCACCCTTTTTGTCATCTTTGTCAGAGATTTCGCCTTTTGTGCGCAATGCGAACATTTGTGCGAAAAATCGATGACGGGATTGAAAGCGCAAAACGACGCCGGCCGCAAGCGCCGAGTCTTCCCCAACGGAAACTTCCAGATCCGTCAAAAATGGCGACACCGAAGCCGCCTCCCGGTCGCTGCTTCAATCGGCCGCAGAGCAGGATTGCGCCCGTTCAGAGGATATGAAGCGCAAGGGAGGCAGCCTGCTCGCCTCTAGATAGCGACGCGTGCCGATGCTCGAACAAGACCGATTGGC
>JASGDR010000654.1:0-8572 GCA_047607095.1 Caulobacter sp. | reverse complement strand
CTCGATCTGGCCGCCGCGCGCGGTGCAGGCCTCGACGCTGTCGCCGGCCTGCGCCGTGGGCGCCGGCCCGGGCGGCGGGGCCGACGGGGCGCAGGCGGCCAGGGACAGCAGGACGGCGGCGATCAGCGGCAGGCGCATGGCGTTCCTTTTCGGTAGCGACCGAGGCTTTCGCCTCAGCCCATGAACGCCGGCAGCCAGGCTTCGTTCGTTTCGCGCAGCTTGGCCAGCGGGATCGAGAACAGGTCGGTCGAGGCGAAGACCTCGCCGCCGGCCACGCCCGCGACGTTGGCGTGCACGCCGGCTTCCTTGGCCGCTTCCAGCAGGGCGTCCGGATCGGGCGTCGCCACCAGGTAGCGGGCCTGGTCCTCGCCGAACAGGTAGGGGTGAGCGTGGGCGTGGCTGGTGGCGTTCAGGGTGACGCCGACCTTGCTGGCCAGGGCGATGTCGGCCGCGGCGACCAGCAGGCCGCCGTCCGACAGGTCGTGCACGCCGGCCACCAGGCCCGAGCCGATCAGGCCGCGGACGAAGTCGCCGTTCTTGCGCTCGACGGCCAGGTCGACCGGCGGCGGAGCGCCGTCCTCGCGACCCAGGATTTCGCGCAGATAGATCGACGCGCCCAGTTCGCCGTGCGTCTCGCCGATCAGCACCAGGGCATCGCCCTCGGCCACGCCGCCGAAGCCCGTGCGCAGGTCGAAATCGGCCAGCAGGCCGACGGCGCCGACGGTGGGGGTCGGCGGAATGGCGACGCCGTTGGTCTCGTTGTAGAGGCTGACGTTGCCGCTCACGACCGGGAAGTCGAGCACGCGGCAGGCCTCGGCCATGCCGTCGGTGGCGCGCACGATCTGGCCCATGGTCTCGGGCTTCTCGGGGCTGCCGAAGTTGAGATTGTCGGTGATGGCGATCGGCAGGGAGCCGGCGGCCGTCAGGTTGCGCCAGGCTTCGGCGACGGCCTGCTTGCCGCCCTCGTACGGGTCGGCCTGGACATAGCGCGGGGTGCAGTCGCTGGTCACCGCGACGGCCTTGCCCGTGCCGTGGATGCGCACGATGCCGGCGTCGCAGCCGGTGGCGCTGTCTTCCAGCGTGTCGGCCATCACGTGGCGGTCGTACTGTTCCCACAGCCAGCGCTTGGAGGCCATGTCGGGGCAGCCGACGACCTTCAGCACGGCCTCTTCCCAGTTCTCGGGCGCCGGCACCTTGGCCGGGTCGAGGCGGGCGTCGACCTTGGGTTCGGTCCAGGGGCGGTCATACAGCGGCGCATCGTCGAACAGCGGCGCCAGCGGCACGTCGCAGACGGTGTCGCCGTGGTGCTTGAGCACCAGGCGGCCGGTGTCGGTGGTGTAGCCGATAACGGCGGCGTCCAGGCCCCACTTCTCGAAGATGGCGTGGCCGTCCTGCTCGCGGCCCGGCTTCAGAACCGCCAGCATCCGTTCCTGGCTTTCCGACAGCATCATCTCGTAGGCCGACATGCCGGTCTCGCGCTGCGGGACCATGTCCATGTTCAGCTCGATGCCGACGCCGCCCTTGCCGGCCATCTCGACCGACGAGGAGGTGAGGCCCGCGGCGCCCATGTCCTGGATGGCGGCGACGGCGCCGGTGGCCATCAGTTCGAGGGTGGCCTCGATCAGCAGCTTTTCGGCGAAGGGGTCGCCGACCTGCACGGTCGGACGCTTCTCCTCGCTGTCCTCCGAGAACTCGGCCGACGACATGGTCGCGCCGTGGATGCCGTCGCGGCCGGTCTTGGAGCCGAAATAGACGACCGCCAGGCCCGGGCCCGGGGCGGCCGAGTAGAAGATGCTGTCGGCCTTGGCCAGGCCCACGCACATGGCGTTGACCAGGATGTTGCCGTTGTAGCCCTTGTGGAAGTTGGTCTCGCCGGCGACGGTGGGCACGCCCACGCAGTTGCCGTAGCCGGCGATGCCGGCGACCACGCCGTCCACGAGGCGCTTGGTCTTGGGGTGACCCGGCTCGCCGAAGCGCAGGGCGTTCAGCAGGGCGATGGGGCGCGCGCCCATGGTGAAGACGTCGCGCATGATGCCGCCCACGCCCGTCGCCGCGCCCTGGTAGGGCTCGATGTAGGACGGGTGGTTGTGGCTCTCCATCTTGAAGATGATCGCGTCGCCGTCGTCGATGTCGATGACGCCGGCGTTCTCGCCCGGACCGCAGATCACGCGCGGGCCGCTGATCGGGAACTTCTTCAGCTGGTTCTTGGAGGACTTGTACGAGCAGTGCTCGGACCACATCACCGAAAACACGCCCAGCTCGACGAGGTTGGGCTCGCGGCCCAGGCGGTCGAGAACGACCGCGTATTCCTCGGGCTTCAGGCCGAACTCGGCGGCCGTATCGGCCATGGACTTGGCGGGGGCGTTGGTCGGTGCGCTCATGGGCGCGCCTTCTAGCGCGGCTGAGGGGATTCCGCTAGATTTCCAGCTGGAGGCTTAGCGCGAAATGGGCATTCTAATTCTCCCCGAAGAGACCGAGCTGCTGGCGCGAGAAATCGCCAGCGTGACGGGCGAGAGCCTGTTCGAGGTCTACCATCAGGCGCTGGTGGAGCGAAAAGTCCGACTTTCAGGCGATGATCTTACGCCTGAGGAGCGCGAAGCTAAGAAACGAGCCTTCTTTGCGCGTCTGGATGCTCGGCCAAGAACTCAGGACCCTCGTTCCTTGAAGGAGATCGAGGACGAAGAGCTGTATGATGAGTATGGCCAGCCCATCGGATGATAATAGATACCTCTGCCTTCATCGCGATCGCCTTGGCCGAGCCAGAACGCGAGGCCTTTCACGATCTGATCCGCGACAACTGGGTAAGGAAGATGTCGGTGGCCTCCTATCTGGAGTGCGCCGAGGTCTATTTTCGCAAGCTTGATCTGGCCAACGGCGTCGCGCTTCTGGATGCCGACATCGCCGAGCTTGGCATAACGATCGTGGCGGTTACCGCACAACAGGCGTTCGTGGCGGCCGAGGCCAGGCGCGTCTATGGAAAGGGACGGCATCGCGCCAACCTCAACTATGGTGACTGCTTCACCTACGCCTTGGCGAAGGTCATGGAAGAGCCGCTGCTCTTCAAGGGCGATGACTTCGCCCATACCGACATTCGATCCGCTATCTGACGCATCGCGCGAAAACGCGTGCGAAAACATGAGCTAAGCAGGAACTAAGGCAGCTGAGCCGAAGGAACGGCGGGAGTCCCGCGCCCGTTCTCTGTCCTGTGCGCAGCCAGCGCGCGGAACGACAGAGGAGAAGCCCCATGGGCGACCAAAACCGCAATCCGCAGCAACAGCAGCAGAACCCGCAGCGGCAGGCCCCGGGTCAGCAGCAACAGCAGCGCCAGAACGAACAGGGCCGCAATCCGGGCGGTCAGGAGGAACGGCAGGATCGCGACCGCGAGCGCTGATCTAGCGGGCGTTAGCAGCGCTCCATCGGAGGAAGGGCCGGCGTTCGCTCCGCCGGCCCTTTTTCGTGTCCGGCGGCGAGAAGGGGGCCTCAGGCGCTCTGGAAGACGCTGCGGAACAGGATCGCGCCGTCTTCCGAGCCGAGGTCGGCGTCGAACGAGCGGTCGGGGTGGGGCATCAGGCCCAGGACGTTGCCGCCGGCGTTGACGATGCCGGCGATGTCGCGGGCCGAGCCGTTGGGGTTTTCCTTGTAGCGGAACACCACCTGGCCCTCGCCCTCGAGGCGGTCGAGGGTTTCCTCGTCGGCGAAGTAGTTGCCCTCGCCGTTGCCGACGGTCATCACCGCGTCGCGCTGCTCGCCGAAAGCGGCGGTGAAGCGGGTCTGGGCGTTGACGATGTCGAGTTCGACGGGCTTGCAGATGTACTTCAGCTTGGCGTTGCGCAGCAGGGCGCCGGGCAGTAGGCCCACTTCCGTCAGCACCTGGAAGCCGTTGCAGATGCCGACGACGGCCACGCCTTTGTTGGCGGCCGAGACCACTTCGCGCATCACCGGGCTCTGGGCGGCCATGGCGCCGCAGCGCAGGTAGTCGCCGTAGGAGAAGCCGCCGGGCAGGACGATCAGGTCCAGGTCGTCCGGCAGGGCCGTCTCCTGGTGCCAGACCATCTCGACGCGGGCGCCGGTGGAGCGTTCGACCGCGACCTTGCAGTCACGATCGCAGTTGGATCCGGGGAAGACGACGACGGCGGCTTTCATGGCGCGGGCCTGTAGCACCGTTCGGATGGAATGTCAGGCGCCGGAAGGCCGAAACGTCACGCGCATTCGTCCAATATGGGCTCGACCGTGTCGCCGGTCGGGGCGGGGAAGGGCCGGCGGAAGGTGAAGGCGGTCGGGGTCGGGCCGTGGGCGGCCAGCAGGGCCAGCTTCTCGACGGCCTCATCGAGCGTCGGGCGATGGCCGGCCGGAACCCACCACAGGGCCATGTGCGGCCCCTCGGAGGGTTCGAACCACTCGCGCCGCCGCCGCATGATCTCCACGTGGGCCGAGCGGTAGACATAGGCGCCCAGCGACGGGATGTCGGTCCAGGTCGACATGTTGGGGATCACCAGCGGGTCGCCGCCGACGGCCAGGTCGGTAGCGTTGTTCCCGTCGCCGGTCAGCCGCCAGACGAAGCCGGGCGAGGTCTCGGCCAACTGGTTGATGCGGTCGAGGTTGTCGGCGAAGTCCCTGATCGCCGGATCGTCGATCGGCGCCCGCAGGCGGCCGATGTTGACCTGGGCCAGTTCGAAGGCGGCCATGACGTCCTCCCGTCTCGTTGCAAGCTGGAGGTAGGAAGCCACGGCCGTTGTCGAAAGGCGCCTCAGCCCGCCAGAAGTCGGCGCAGCTGAGCCTCCGCGCGGTCGGGCGGCGACTGGTAGGCGATCGGCTCGACGAACCGGCCCTTGGCGTCGAACAGGTAGATCGCCGAGGAATGGTCGATCGTGTACTCGCCGCCTTCCTGCGGGACCTTCTTGTAATAGACGCGATAGGCCTTGGCGGTCCTGGCGATCTCGTCCGGCGTTCCGGTGAAGCCCTGGATGCGGTGGTCGAAGTTCGACAGGTAGAGTTTCAGCTGCTCGGGCGTGTCGCGCTCCGGATCGACCGAGACGAACACCACGTTCAGCTTGTCGGCGTCGGGGCCCAGGGCCTTCAGCCAGGCGGTCATGTCGGCCATGGTCGTCGGGCACACCTCGGGGCAGTAGGTGAAGCCGAAGAAGATCGCCGTCGGCTTGCCCAGCAGGCTCTTTTCGGTGACCGGCTTGCCGTCCATGTCCACGAGGTTGAACGGCCCGCCGATCTGGATGGTCGGGCGCGAGGCCTCGGCGGGATCCTTCTGGCCGCAGGAAGCGAGGGGGAGGGCGGCGGTGAGAGCGGCCGCCAGGAACAGCGCGCGCATCAATGTTTCACCACGGCGCGGACCGGGGCCTGCACCGTCACCGGCGGGGCCTTGGCGAACTTCAGGGTCAGCGGCACCTTGGCGCCGGCGGTCAGGGCGATGTTCGGGCCGATGACCATCAGGTGCTCGGCGCCGGGCTTCAGCGCCACGGCCTTGCCGGCCGGCAGGGCGATGCCGTCGGCCAGCTTGCGCATGCGCATCACCCCGCCGTCCATCGACATGGTGTGGATCTCGCCGCGCTTGGCGGCCGGAGTTTCGACGGCGACGAGACGATCGTCGGCGCTCGCCGTCAGGGTCACGTAGCAGCCGCCGGCCATGGCCCCGGCCGGGGCGGCGCGGCACCAGGCGTCGGCGACGGTCACTTTCGGGGCGGGCGGCGCGGCCTGGGCCGGAGCGGCCAGAAGGACGGCGGCGAAGGGGAGAAGAGCAAGGGCTTTCATCAGGTCAGGCTCCGAGACGCGGCGCGGGGGACAGCCGCCGTAGGACGAGGTCGAGGATCAGCGCCGCCGCCAGCGTGGCGCCGACGAGCGGATAGAGAACGGCCAGCGGCAGCACGACCGCCAGAAGACCGAGATAGGCGCCGCGACGGGCGGGCGGAACGGGGGCGGCCAGACGGCCCTTCGGCCGCCGCTTCCACCACATGACGATCGCTGAGACGCCCAACAGCCAGACGGAGATGCAGCCGGCCAGCATGACGAACTTGTTGAGAAGGCCGAGCTCCTGGCCCTGGTGCACGGCGATGCCCCATTCGATGGCCTTGGCCGCCGGGCCGAAGTCGCGATAGCCGATGTCTGCCAGCGCCCGGCCGTCGCCGCCGTCGAGATAGAGGGCGCGGGTCGCTTCCACGCGGCCCGGCATATAGGCGGCGGTCCAGGTTCCGCCGTGGCCCTTGGGCAGGGTCAGGGTGAAGCCGCCGGTCAGGCCGGCCGCGCGGGCCTTGGCGACGATCGTGTCGACGTCGAGGCTGGCGTGGTGGGCCATGGAGGCGGGTTCGGGGCGGACCTGCAGCGCCCAGGGCACGCCTTCGGCGGGCGTGGTTGGAGCAGGCGCGCCGGTGTGGTGGCCTTCTGCGACCGGAGGCTTGGGGCGACCCCAGCCGGCCCCCGTGGTGATCTGGCGGACCTCCTTGCCCCAGAAGGCCGACCACGGCATGCCCGTGGCCGCCAGGAACACGATCACCAGCCCGGCGAAGGCGCCGGTCACCGCGTGCAGGTCGCGCCAGAAGAGGCGCCTGGCGGGCCGGCCACGCACGGTCACCACGCCGCCGCCCCGGCCGCGCGGCCACCACAGGAAAACCCCGGTGGCTACCAGCACGATCGCCCAGCCGGCGACCACCTCGACGAGCAGGTTCGCGACCGGTCCGGCGATGTCCAGGCTGTGCAGCCGCTTGACCAGGCCCATCAGGCCGCCAGGCGCGGTGACGCCCAGGGCCTGGCCGGTGTGGGGGTCGACATAGGCCGTGCGGGGCCCCTCGTCGGTGTCGACCTCCAGCTGGACCGAACGGTCGCCGCGCGCGGGAACGGCCAGCCGCCGGACCTTGCCGCCCGAAACCAGTTCGGCGTTGGCGATCCAGGTGGCGACCGGCGTGGTGGCAGGGCTGTCGGCGACCACGATCAGCGGCCGGTGCACGATCGCCGTCAGCTCGTCCTTGAAGAGGTAGAGACCGCCGGTCAGGGCCAGCAGCATCAGCACCGGCAGCACCAGCAGGCCGGCATAGAAGTGCCAGCGCCAGAAGGCGCGGTAGACCTCGCCCGCCGCCCCTGTCGTCGGTGTGGGTTCGATCGTCGCCATGCTCAGAACGCCACCGTCACGCCGCCATAGACCGAGCGGCCGTCGCCGGGCCACAGCACGGCGCTGGAGGCGGTCCAGACCGTGGCGGCCTGGGTGTTCGAGACATAGGCCTTGTCGGTCAGGTTCCGGGCGTCGAGGAACAGCGAGACCTTGTCGGTCGCTTTCCAGCCGGCGTTGAGGTTGAGGATGGCGTAGGCGGGAGCGGCCTTGGTGTTCTTGTAGTCGATCCACTGGTCGCTGGCCGACCACTCGACCGACGGCGCCACGAACCAGCCGCCACGACCGTCGTAGCGCACCTCGGCGCGATAGAAGTGCTCGGGCACGATCGGCAGGCGGTTGTCGCCGTACTGGGCGTCGCCGTCGAAGCGGAAGTCCGACCAGGTCCAGGTCTGGCGCAGGCGCCAGCGCGGGGCCACGGCCCAGTCCAGCGCCGCCTCGATCCCCTGGTGGATGGTCTTGTCGGCGTTGAAGGTGGTGGCCGGGATGGTGCTGCTGACCGTGTACTGCAGCATCTCGTGCTTCAGGTTCGCCCGATAGAAGGTCAGGTCATAGGTCAGCGGACCGCGATGGCCGCGGGTTCCGACCTCGCCGGTCCAGGCCTCCTGCGCCTGCACGGGGGTGAAGCCGGCGTTGGTCGGGCTCATCGAACTGAAGTTGGGCGGCTCGACCGAGCGGGTCAGGTTGGCGAACAGCTGGTCGCCGGCCGAATTCTGCCAGAGCAGCCCGACGCGCGGCGAGAACCAGTCGTAGGTCTTGTCGGCGGTCAGGTTGAAGGTCGTCGACACGCCCGGCACGGCGAAGCTCTTGTAGTCGCGCTCGGCCCGACCCCAGCTGGCGCCGCCGACCAGGGCCAACTGCTCGGTCACGAACAGGCGGCCCTCGCCGAACAGGTCCATGGCCTTGGCATTCTGCTGGGTGCGCGAGGTCGGCGCGCCCCGGGCCCCGCGGTTGTTGACGTAGAAATTGGAGTCCATGTCGCCTTGCCGATACCAGGCGCCGAAAAAGGCGTCGGTGCGCAGGCCGCCCAGCTCGCCGTCCCAGTCGAAGCGGCCGAAGGCGCCGTAGTTGCGGCTCTGCTGGTCGATGACCTGGAAGATCGGGTGGTCGAGGTCCTTCCACACGGCGTAGACCGCGCCCTCGAACACGAGTTGCTCGTTCAGCCGCCAGCTGGTGCGCAGCGAGCCGCGCAGGCCGCGCTGGTTGCGGCCCTGGTCGGCGGCGGCGCTGGCGGCGGCCGTCTGGCGCGGGTTCGCCTCGAACTGGGCGAGGGTCAGGGCGCCGGGGATCTCCTGGTTGACGTTCGAGCCGTTGAGGATGAACCGCACCTCGCGGTCTTCGCCGAACGATCGTCCGACGTTCAGGCTGCCGAACTGGATGTTCTGCTGGCTCTGCGAGCGCCAGCCCTGGCTCGTCTGGTTGGTGGCGGCGGCGTAGACGTCCCAGTCGCCGGACCGGCGG
>JASGDR010000653.1:0-4134 GCA_047607095.1 Caulobacter sp. | reverse complement strand
TTGGCTTTCGAGGTGGGTTTGACCGCCGCGATCAGGTCCTTCAGCGGAAAGCCGACCCAGGGGATCACCATCGACCAGCCCTCGACGCAGCGCAGGCGATAGATCCGCTCCTCCAGCTTGCGACCCTTGGTCAGCTCGTCGATGTCGAAGGTGCGGGGGGCCTCGCAGGCGCCGTCGACGCGGATGGTCCAGGGGCGGGTCGTCAGGCGTCCGGCGTTCTGCGCCGGATCGCCCTTGTCGACGCCGAATTCGTAGAAGTTGTTGTAGCTGGTGACGTCATCCTTCGGCGTCGGCTTCTCGGTGGTCGAAAAGCCCTTCGAGAAGGCCAGCGGCGCGGCGCTCGCCAGGCTTCCGAGGCCCGAAAGCCCCAGTCCCGCGGCGCCCCCGATGAACTCCCGCCGGCGCAGATAGAGCGAGCGGTCGGTGACGTCGTTCTCGGTCAGGTCGGGGCGGTGGCGGATCAGCATCGCGGGGTCTCCGGGCTTGGCCTGGAAGATACGTATCGGTCGAGGCGAAGGTTTAAAGGCTCCGGCGCCTTTTTCACGACCGCGTCGCGTGCGCGCCGCTACGGTGCAGCTTAAAGTGTATAAACTGTGAATGCGCGCACAGATTGTGTTTTGCGTCGCGCGTATCGATCTGGTCGTCGCTCCGCGGGGGCGATCAACAACCAGAGGAGACACGTGATGGGTTTCTATGGTCCCGAACCTTTCGACACCGCCGAGGCCACCTACGTCTGGACGGGCCTGGGCACGCCCGGCTTCTTCAGCGTCAACGTGCAGGGCCACGCGCCGAACTTCACCAGCGGCATCCAGCTGGTCCGCGAGTCCGACTTCGTCGGCGGCCTGGCCGTCAAGGTCATGGGCTGGACCGGTCCGCTCGGCAAGGGCACGACGCCCTATAACGTGCGCGGCACGTTCAACGGCCTCTACGCGCCCAAGATCGTGATCATCGGGTCCAACAAGACTCTGGTGATCGATGTGAAGGAGATCCCCTTCACCACCGACGATGCCTATGTCGCCCTGCTCAAGGGCGAGCAGAAACAGCCCGAGCCGGCGTACTGATCGTCTAGCTCCTCCCCCGTTCGCGGGGGAGGAGCTTGTTAAGCCCGCACCACCGTCTCGAACGCCGCCCGGGCCTCGGCCTTTGCCTTCAGCAGCTTGGCCTTCAGCGAGCGGAACTGGGTCACGCGGCCGGCGCGGGCCAGCAGGGCGCGGAAGGCCTTGGGCTCGCTTTCCGGATCGTCGCCGTTCTCTAGCGCCACCTTGATCAGCTGTGACAGGTCCTGCTCCAGCCGCCAGGCCGACAGGGCCGCGGTCAGGGACGCCCTGTCGCCCAGGCCCGCCTCGATCAGCGCCGACAGGGCCTCGCCGGTGTTCTGCGCCAGGGGGCCGTCGTCGGGTCCGTGGGCCAGCTGCAGGAACTGGGCGATGAACTCGATGTCGACCAGGCCGCCGGGCTCGAGCTTCAGGTCCCAGGGGCCCTTGCCGGGGCGCTCGCGCTCCATCAGCTCGCGCATCTCCAGCACGTCGGCGGCGGTTTTCGCCACGTCGCGCGGGCGGCGCAGGGCCGCCTCGATCGCGCCCTCCGCCCGCGCCTTGAACGCCGGCGAACTGGCCCAGATCACCCGGGCGCGGGTGAGGGCCAGCAGCTCCCAGGTTTCGGACTCGCGCTCGTAATAGTCCTCGAAGGCGGTGAAGCTGACGGCCACCGGCCCCTTGCTGCCCGAGGGGCGCAGCTTCAGGTCCACCTCGTAGAGCGTGCCTTCCCCCGTCGGGGCCGACAGGGCCGAGGTCAGGCGCTGGGTGAAGCGGGCGTAGAAGACGTCGGCGCTCCAGCCCTTCACTTCCGAAACTACGTCCCCTTGGGCCGCCGGTTCGTCGGCCGCGTAGAGCGTCATCAGGTCGAGGTCGGACTTGGCCGTCATCTCGCGCGAGCCGGCCTTGCCCAGGGCGACCACGGCCACCTGGCCGGGGAAGGCGCCGCCCAGCCGCTCGACCTCGGCCAGGGCGGCGGGGGCGAGCCCCCCGACGATCAGGTCGCCCAGGTCGGCGAAGGCGGCGCCCACGTCGCGGGCGTCGGCCGTGCCGCTCATCACCCGCACGCCGATGCGGAAGGCCTGATCGCGGAACAGGCGGCGGGCGGCGTCCATCGACGGCTCGAACTCGGTGGGATCCCACGGAACCTCCGACGGCATCTCCATCGGCCCGAAGAAGGCCGGGTCGAGCAGGGCGTCCAGCGCCGTCGGCCGGCGGGCCAGGGTGGTCGCCAGGCGCGGGGCGAAGGCCATGACCTGCACCACCAGTTCGAACAGACGCGGCTGGGCCAGGAACAGCGATTGGATCTGCACGCCCGAACTCAGCGAGGCGAAGAAGTCGGCGAAGCGGTTGAAGGCCGCGTCCGGCGCGCCGGTGGCGTTGGCCGCGTCCAGCAGGCGCGGGGCCAGGCGGGTGAAGAGCTCGCGGCCCCGCTCGGTGCGGGTGGCGGCGATGTGGCCGTGGTGCCAGCCGCGGATGGTGGCGGCCACCCGGTCGGGCGCGGAGAAGCCCATGCGCTTGAGCGTGGCCAGGGTCTCCGGATCGTCCTCCACCCCGGTGAAGACCAGGCTGCCGAAGCGGGAGGACAGCTCCTCCTCGCCCTTGAACAGGGCCCCGTAGCGCTGGTTGACGCCCTTCAGCATCTTGCCGACGGCGGCGTCGAAACTGCGCAGATTGCTCTGGCCCCACAGGGCGGCGACCTTCTTACGGTCGGCGTCGGACTCGGGCAGCTTGTGGGTCTGGTCGTCGGCGATCATCTGGGCCCGGTGCTCCAGGGCCCGCAGGTCGTGATAGGCGGCGGTCAGGTAGGCGCAGTCCTCGGCCGTCACGTGGCCGGCGTCGCGCAGGGCGGAGAGGGCGTCCAGCGTGCGCGGGCTGCGCAGGTCCGGATGGCGGCCGCCCAGGATCAGCTGCTGGGTCTGGACGAAGAACTCGATCTCGCGGATGCCGCCGCGGCCCAGCTTCAGGTCGGCGCCCTTGGCCTCCAGCCGCTCGTCCACCTTGTAGGCGTGGATCTGGCGCTTGATCGAGTGGATGTCGGCGATGGCGGCGAAGTCGAGATTGCGCCGCCAGATGAAGGGCTGCAGTTCGGCCAGGAAGGCCTCGCCGCGGGCGATGTCGCCCGCCGCGATCCGGGCCTTGATGTGGGCCGCCCGCTCCCAGTTCTGGCCGACGCTCTCATAGTAGTCGAGGGCCGCGTCGATCGGCATGGCCGGCGGGGTCGAGCTGGGATCGGGCCGCAGGCGCAGGTCGATGCGGAAGACGTAGCCGTCGGCGGTGCGCTCGGCCAGCATCCGGCCCAGGTGCTGGGTCAGGCGCACGGCCACGCCCTGAGGCTCGGTTCCCGCCGTCACCGGCAGGGTCTCGGGGTCGTAGAAGATCGAGAAGTCGATGTCGCTGGAATAGTTCAGCTCATGGGCCCCGTGCTTGCCCATGGCGATGCAGAAGAGGCCGGGGATCGGGCCGTCCCGGCCGTCTCCCACGCCGGTCAGGGCGCCGCGCGCCGCCTCGACCCGGGCGGCCTGGGCGAGGGCGGCGTGCAGGCTGGCGTCGGCGAAGCGGGTCAGGGCGCCGGTGACCGCGTCGAGGTCCCACGTCCCGCCCAGGTCGCACAGCGCGGTCAGCAGGTGCAGGTCGGCCTTCAGGTCGCGCAGAACCCGGCGGGCGGTCTCGAAGTCGGGTTCGGCGGCGACGGCCTCGGCGGCGGCCAGGATCTCGGACAGGCGCCGGTCGGGATCGCTCTCAAGGATCGTGGGCAGGCGCGCGCCGTCGCGACGGGCCAGGCCCGCCAGATAGGGCGAGGCGGCGAACACCGGGGCCAGGGCCGGCCAGGCTTCATCGATGCTCGCCATCCGCTCTCCGGCGCGGCGGGCGATCCCTTCGTGGGCCCGCTCGGCGGCCTTGGGATCGATGATCGGGCCGCAGGGGGCGAGGCGGTCTAGAAGGCGCTGGGGCGGGCGAGTCATGGGACCACTCTTACCCGCCCATCCCTGTCCGCCAAGCATCGCTTGACGGCTTCATTTACGGGCGTAATCATTCGGTGCAGCAGCGCAGCGGGCCGTCATGAGCATCACCCAAGCCGAAAGCCACGTCATGGAGG
>JASGDR010000652.1:0-12651 GCA_047607095.1 Caulobacter sp. | reverse complement strand
GCGAGAGAGGGCTCGGTCAGGGCGTAGCCGAGGCACAGTTCCTGGCCAATCTCGGCGGTTACGACTTCCTCGACAGCACGCCCGGCTGGACCGCCCAGGAACTGTGCCTCGGCTACGCCCTGACCGAGCCCTCTCTCGCCACCGTCCAGGTAATCACCCGCAAGCGCGACAAGCTGGAGGCCCTGGCCCAGGTGGTCGAGCGCGACCTGCCGACCGGCTGCGCCGCGCAAATCGAAATGGCGCGGTTTTCGGCCGAACAGGCCGCTGGGGCCAAGCGCCGCGCTTGACCGGGGGGCGTCCGGCGCCTAGCTGAGAGGCTACGCCCAAGGAATTCCTCCCATGACCGACGTCGCCGCCGACTCCCCCGCCATCGCCTTCATCGCCAAGACCGTGGCCGAGCACCCGGTCGTGCTGTTCATGAAGGGCGTGCCCGACCAGCCGCGCTGCGGCTTCTCGTCGGTGGCCGTGCAGATCCTCGACCACCTCGGCGTCGAGTTCGTCGGCGTCGACGTGCTGCAGGACGACGAGCTGCGCCAGGGCATCAAGACCTTCACCGACTGGCCGACCATCCCGCAGCTCTACGTCAAGGGCGAGTTCATCGGCGGCAGCGACATCGTCCGCGAGATGTTCCAGTCGGGCGAGCTGAAGAGCCTGCTGATCGAACAGGGCGTGATCTCGGCCTGACCGGGTGAGCCGCCTCTTCGTCCCGCCGGCCGACGCCTACCCCCTGACCTTCGAGCCGAAGGCGTCGGACATCGACGCCAACGGCCACGTCAACAACGTGGTCTATCTGGGCTGGGCCCAAGACCTGGCGATCGCTCACTGGGAGGCCTGGGCTTCGGAAGAAGAGCGGGCCCCCTGGAGCTGGGTCGCCCGCCGCCACGAGATCGACTACCGCCGCGAACTGCTGCCGCACGAGATCGCCACCGGCTACACCTGGGTGGGCGAGCTGAAGGGTCCGCGCTTCGAGCGCTATGTCCGCATCGACGGCCCCGACGGCGAGATGTGCGCCCAGAGCCGCACCGACTGGGTGCTGATCGACATCGCCGCCAAGCGACCGGCCCGCGTGCTGCCCTGGATGGTCGAGCGCTTCACGCCGAAGGGTTGAGGCCTCCTCCCTCTCACGTGCGCCGAGGCGTGATCCGCACGTCGCTGAAATGAGCCAGCGTGCCGGGGCCGATCCACAGCGCCACGGCGCCCTTGGCGTCGGCGCCGTGCTTGAGGTCGCCGACGATCAGGGTCGGCTGCTCGGCGCCGTCGACATGCAGCCGGGCCTCGAGGCCCGCCACTACGATCCGCACGTGGGTCCATCGACCGGGTTCGAGATCGACATAGGTCTCGTACTTGGACGGAGCTTCGGCGCGCAGCCGCTCCCAGGGATGGTCCGGGTGCGAAATGTACTGGACGGCATGGTTGCGGCGCAGCTGGTCGTCGGCGCGGCCGTTGGTCGGACGCAGATAGATCGCCTCCAGCTTGGCCTCGTCGTGCACTCGGAAGGCCACGCCCACGAAGCCGCGCGCCGTGGCGCCGTGGCGCCGGCCGTCGCGCCCGGCTCTCCGCTGATCCAGGTCTCGATGACCCCGTCGCCGAAGGCGGGCGTGTCCAGCACGACCAGCCGGTCAAGCTGCGGAACGTTTTCCAACGCCGTGGCGCGCAGGGCGGGACGCCCCCGATAGTCCGTCCGCGCCGTCTCGACGCCGATGGCCCGGATGGGTCCGGCTTCAAGTCCCGTCCCGACGCCGGCGCGCGGTGCGGCGAGGGCCGCCAGGGAACGGGCCGAGGCTATCGACAGCACGGCGCCGCCGATCGCGGCCCGACGGGTTTGAGCGTTGCCGGACATTGGAACCCTTGCTTGCGGAACGGCGCCACTTTCCCGGGCGCGCATGGCCGGATCAAGGCCACGCTTGGCGGGATGAAACCGACCTTAGTGGGGCTCCCTTGGACCCTCTCTCTTAGAGAGAGGGTTTCGGTGACCGCAATCCACCCTTGGCCGACATCAAATCCGTCCAGTCGAGGGCCGGTTGCGGTAGCGACGGAGGTTCCCGCCACGAGGGCTGGAATGACGAAAGCGCTACCCGTCAGGGACGCTGTCCTACCGGGTTGAGCACCCGCACCGCCGAAACCCCGGCCATGCCCAACTCGCTCCAGCCGAACCGCACCTCGGCCTCGCCCGGCGAGGCGCCCGTCCTGCAGGTCTCCAGCCGTCGGCGCGCGAAGGCGACGTCGGGAATTCCGTCGCGCTTGTCGACGAAGAAGCGCAGGTCTTCCTTGCGCAGGCAGCCCCGCGACTTGAGGCCGATCACCAGCCCGTCGGCCTCCGAACGGACGGTCAGCAGGGGTTCGAGCTCCCCATAGAGATCGGGGTCGCCCGGCAGAAGGCGCGGCGGCCGCGACGGAACGCTTGCGCAGCCGGAGAGCAAGAGTCCGGCCAGCAGCACGCGACGGTTGAAAAGGACGCCCATGACCTCCAAGGTCGCCCGGCGCGAGGGTGCGCGCAACCGTGGGGCTCTGGAAATGCGTGGAAAGTCTCTAGCCTGGACGGCGGCCGTTCTTTGCCTGGCCGCTGGTTCGGCGCGCGCCGAAAGCCCGAATCTCCCCCGAAAGCTAGATGACGAAATCGCTCGACTGATGATCGTCGGCAAAATCCCCGGCGTCGCCGTGGCCGTCGTCGAGAAAGGCAAGGTCGCCCACGTCACGGCGATGGGCGTGCGCAACCAGAAGGGCGATCCCCTGACGCCGGCGACGGTGATGTACGCCGCCTCGCTGACCAAGACGACCTTCGCCTACTACGTGATGATGCTGGTCGACGAGGGCAGGCTCGCCCTCGACAAGCCGATCGCGGAGATCCTTCCCAAGCCCCTGCCCGACTACAAGGCCTATGCCGACCTCGCCGGCGACGAGCGCTGGCGCAAGATCACCCCGCGGATCCTGCTCAGCCACTCGGCGGGCTTTCCCAACTTCCGCTGGCTGAACCCCGACGAGAAGCTCGACATCAAGTTCGAGCCCGGCTCGCGCTACGCCTATTCCGGCGAGGGCCTGAACCTGATGCAGTTCGTCATCGAGCAGGGCCTGGGCCTGAAGGTCGGCGAGGACATGGATCGGCGCCTGTTCAAGCCGCTGGGCATGGCTCGCTCGCGCATGGTCTGGCGCGACGACTTCGCTACCGACTTGGCCGACGGACGCCAAGCCGACGGCAAGTGGGAGCCGCACGACGATCGCTCCACCGTCAAGGCGGCGGGCTCACTGGACACCACGATCGATGACATGGGCAAGCTGGCGGCGGCGATGGCGAACGGCTGGGGCCTGTCGAAAAAGGCCCGCGCCGAGTTCTCGCGCGGAAGCCTGGCGATCCCCGCCGCCTGGCAGTTCCCGCCCTTCACCGAGGAGAAGAACCCCGAAAACGCCAAGATCGGGCTGGCGGCCGGGGTCGGCGTGGTCACCTTCGACGGGCCGCAGGGCCACGCCTTCTTCAAGGGCGGCCACAACGGCATCACCGACAACATGATGGTCTGCGTCGAAAAGCGCCGGGCTTGCGTGATCGTGCTGACCAACGCCGGCGACGGCCAGCGGATCATCCCCTCGATCGTCGAGGCGGCCCTGGGCGATACGGGCCTGCCGTGGGGCTGGGAATATACCCGGCTGCTGCCCGTGGAAGCCAACTAGCCCCGCGTCGAAACACTGCGGTTTTTGGCACCGTCATTCTAGGCCGCAACGCGCCCTAGGCTGCATCGCCGTTCAGGCTCGGTGAGCGGTCCTCGCCGTTCGACAAGCTCAGGATAAGGACCATGTGCGGACTCGGCGCAGGAAAAACCTCATCCTGAGCCTGTCGAAGGACGAGGTTTTCGTCTCAGACGCTGAATGTCGATCCGACCTAGGCCCCCGGCCGCTCCAGTTCCTCGGCGTCCTGGACGACCGCCGTCTCGGGCGTGGTGGTCAGGATCGCGCCGGCTGAGGCGGCGACGATGCAGGCGATGGCCGCCCACTGCTGCAGCGACAGCAACTCGCCCAGCACCGCCAAGCCCGCCAGCGCGCCGATCGCCGGCTCGACGCTGAGCATCACGCCGAAGGTGCGCTTGGGGATGCGCTTCATGGCGATCATCTCGAGCGAATAGGGCACGGCGCTGGAGAAGATCGCCACCACCAGGCCCAGCAGCATCAGGCGCGGATCGAGCAGGGTCGCGCCGGCCGAGACGACGCCGAACGGCACGACGATCATCGCCGCGACGCTCATGCCCATGGCCACGGAGCGACCGCCATGCAGGTGGCCGATGCGCTTGCCCGCGACGATGTAGAGCGCCCAGCAGACGGCCGCGGCCAGGGCGAAACCGACGCCGACCGGATCGAGCGCCGTCGCGGCCCTGGGGTCCAGCGGCAGCAGCATCAGCAGGCCGAAGGCGGCCAGGCCGATGCACAGGAAGTGGCTGGCCTTACGCGCGTTCAGCAGCGACAGGGTCAGCGGCCCGAGGAACTCGATGGCCACCGCGACGCCCAGCGGGATGGTCCGCAGCGACATGTAGAAACAGAGGTTCATCACCCCCGTCACCGCGCCGTAGGCGACGACGCCGGCCAGGTCCTTGCGGGTCAGGGCGAAGCGCCAGGGCCGCCACAGCAGAAGCAGCAGCAAGGCCGCGAATCCGACGCGATAGGCGCTGGCGCCCAGGGCGCCGACCTCGGGGAACAGGCTTTTGGCGAACGAGGCGCCGCCGGCCATCGTCACCATGCCGCCGAACAGCGCGGCATAGGGCGACAGCGCGTCGAGCGCGGGACGGCGGAGGGCGGCGGAGGACATGCTCGGAAAATAGGCTTCGACGCCCGGCGCTTCTCGCCGAAATTCGTCGTATACCGCCCAAAACAGTCATTATGGACGGCTGAAATGACGAAATCCGTCACCCTCGACAATTTCGACCGCAAGCTGCTGGAGCTGGTGCGCCGCGACAACCTCGAGCCCGCCCGCAGTCTGGCCCAGAAGGTGGGGCTGTCGGAAAGCGCCGTGCTGCGCCGCCTGCGGCGGCTGCGCAAGGAAGGGGTGATCGTCGCAGACGTCGCCATCGTCGATCCGGCGAGGCTCAATGCGGGCCTGACCATGCATGTGCTGGTCGAGATGGAGCGCGAGGGCAGCGCTCTCTTCAACGCCTTCGCCGCCGGGGTGGCGGCCCGCAAGGAGGTGCTCAGCGCCTGGCACGTGACCGGAAGCACCGACTTCCTGCTGACCGTCACCGTGCCGACCATGGAGGCCTACGAGGCCTTCACCCACGAGGTGCTGAACGACGACCGGCGGGTGCGCTCGTTCATCACCCTGGTCGGCATCCGCGAGATCGTGCGGCTGGATCCCTCGCGCGCGCCGCTGGTGGAGTGAGGTCGGCCCGGCGGCCGAAAGTAGAGCGCCGCCCACACGATCCGCAAAGGTTGTTGACGCGACCGCCGGATGGATGTCGAAATCGTCGCCAGCAAAGTCGGGAGGCGAACTCATGAAGGCGCATGTCATCGCGATCGGCCTGGCCATGTCGCTCGCCGCGGCCGGCGGCGCGGCCGCCAGCACCTGGCACTGGGCCCAGGCCTCGACCAAGGAAGACGCCATGGCCGCGGCCACCGCCGAAGCCGAGGCCAAGGCGCTGCGCAAGGGCACCTGCTACAAGCCCGCCGCGACCCTGGAAAAGTGCCGACAGACCGCCGAGGGCTTCAGCTGCCGCGCCGACAGCGCCGACACGCTGGCGACCTGCGTGGCGAGCAACGACTGGCGACAGACCATGCGCCTGTCGCCGCGCTCCGCGCCCCAATCGGCCTTCCCGGAAATGTGGTCGCGCGCCCAGTCCGTCAGCTACCCCAGCTATGCGGGCTCGCCCTACGCGCCCGGCGTCTACGTGCCGCCGCCGCCGCCGCCCATCCAGTAAACCCGACCGCCTGATCGCAGGACTTACGCATGCTTGGCGACGCCGCCCCCATGGGCTTTCTCGCGGTCGGCGACTTCGGCGAGGCCCGCGCCTTCTACGAGGGCGTTCTGGGCCTGACCTTCGTCAGCCAGGACGATTTCGCGCTGGTGCTGCGGGCCGGCCCGATCTTCGTGCGGATCACGACTCCGCCGCCGCAGCCCGTGATCGCGCCCTATACGGTGTTCGGCTGGCGGGTCGACGACATCGGCACGGCGGTCGCCGCCCTGGCCGCGAAGGGCGTGACCTTCGAGCGCTATCCGTTCTTCGGCGACGACCAGGGCCCTGACGGCGTGTGGACCGCGCCCGGCGGCGACAAGGTCGCCTGGTTCAAGGATCCGGACGGCAACCTGCTGTCGCTGTCGCAGCACGTCGCCTGAGGCGACGGCCGCCTAGCTCCAGGGCCCGGGCTTGCGGCTGGGCCCGCTGGTCGGCACGGCCGTCTCCAGCCGCCGGTGCGTCCCCTGCCCGATCGCCAGCTTGAGCAGCGCCTCGATCCGGTTGTGGGTGGCCGGGTGGGTCGAGAACAGATTGTCGGCGCCGCGGCCGGCCAGCGGATTGATGATGAACATGTGGGCCGTGGCCGGGTTGCGCTCGGCCTCGTGGTTCACCACGCCGCCGCGGGCATAGGCGTCGATCTTTTCCAGCGCGCGGGCCAGACCCCGGTTGTCGCCGGCGATCTCGGCGCCGACGCGGTCGGCCTCGTATTCGCGCGAGCGGCTGATGGCCATCTGCACCAGCATGGCGGCGATGGGGGCCAGGATCGCCAGGGCGATCGCGCCGATGATCCCGCCCGGGCGCTCGTCGTCCTCGCGCGAACCGCCGAAGAAGAAGGCGAAGTTGGCCAGGGCCGAGATCGCGCCGGCGATGGTCGCCGTCACGGTCATGGTCAGGGTGTCGCGGTTCTTCACGTGGGCCAGCTCGTGGGCCATGACGCCGCGGATTTCGTCGCGGTCGAGCATGGCCAGAAGGCCCGTGGTGGCGGCCACCGCGGCGTTCTCCGGATTGCGGCCGGTGGCGAAGGCGTTGGGCTGGTCGCTGTCGATGATGCAGACGCGCGGCATGGGCAGACCGGCGCGCCGGGCCAGGTCGCGCACGTCGCGGGCGTAGTTCCTGACCAGCGGCTCGGGATGGTTCTCGTCAACCTCGACGGCGCCGTAGGCGCGCAGCACGATCTTGTCGGCGTTCCAGTACGAGAAGACGTTCATGCCGGCGGCCAGCACGAAGGCGATCAGCATGCCGGTCGCGCCGCCGATCATGTAGCCGGCCCCGACGAACAGGGCCGTCAGGCCGGCGAGCAGGGCGAAGGTCTTGAAGTGGTTCATGGCCTTTGAGGGTTATGGATCAATCGAAGATGTCGAAGAGGTCGAAGCGCTTCTTCTTGTGATGGCCGTGACGGCGATAGTCGTCGTCGTGGTCGTAGCGCTTGTGGCCGTCGTGGCGCTTATGGCCGTCGCGCCAGTTGTCGTCGTAGCGGCGCGGTTCGGCATAGGCCGGCTGCGGCCGCCCGAAGGGGGCCGCCGAGGGCGCCGCGGCCTGGCCTTGCGCGTCCTCGCGCTCCATCGCCATCAGCTTCTCGAGTTCGCCGCGATCGAGCCAGACGCCCCGGCACTTGGGGCACATGTCGAATTCGACGCCGGCGCGCTGCACGGCCTGCATGGAACCGTCGCAGTTGGGGCACATCAGAAGGGGCATGTTCGTTCGGGTCCCTGGTCCAAGAGTGGACGGGTGTTCCCGACGTCAGGTCCGGCACGAGGGGGGAGGGAAACCCGGACCCAGACATCGAGAACACCCGATGCGGTCCGACATCACGCGCGTTGTCCGACAACGCTGCGCCAGAGGGGCCCGGCCCGCATTGTGGAGATAGGGAGGGGTCTGGGGCTTTCAAGGGGGCGCAGGCAAAGGAACCTCCCGCTGTGGGGGAGACGATCGCGCAGCGATCGGAGGGGGGAGTTGGTGCGAGACCCGCCAACGCTTCAGAAGCTGAAAACGTCCCCCCGCCGGCCTTCGGCCGCCTCCCCCAGAGGGGGAGGTTCTGAAACAAAAAAGGCCCCGGATCGCTCCGGGGCCTTTTCCGATCTCTTGCGAGTTCGACGCGTCTTACGAGGCGTAGAATTCGACGACGAGGTTCGGTTCCATCTTCACCGGATACGGAACTTCCGACAGTTCCGGAGCGCGGACGAAGGTGGCCGACAGGCCCTTGGCGTCGACCGAGACGTACTCGGCGAAGTCACGCTCGTTCGAAGCGACGGCTTCGAGGACGAGAGCCATGTTGCGCGACTTTTCGCGGACCGCGATCACGTCGCCGGCCTTGCAGCGGTACGACGGGATGTTCACGCGCTTGCCGTTCACGGTCACGTGGCCGTGGTTCACGAACTGGCGGGCGGCGAAGACGGTCGGCACGAACTTGGCGCGGTAGACGATGGCGTCCAGGCGCGACTCGAGCAGGGCGATCAGGTTCTCCGAGGTGTTGCCCTTGCGGCGGGCGGCTTCCTCGTAGGTGCGAGCGAACTGCTTCTCGGTCAGGTTGCCGTAGTAGCCCTTCAGCTTTTGCTTGGCGCGCAGCTGCAGGCCGAAGTCCGACACCTTGCTCTTGCGGCGCTGGCCGTGCTGGCCCGGGCCGTAGGAGCGTTGGTTGACGGGGGACTTCGGACGGCCCCACAGGTTTTCACCCATGCGGCGGTCGATCTTGTACTTGGCGCTATGGCGCTTCGACATAGGTCGGTCTTTCAAACGATCCGAGCCGGACCTCCAGAAGGAGGACGATTGCAACGGCGGCTTCGGGTCAATCCGTCATGAAGCTATCGCGCCGCGCGGCGAGCCGGCGGCGTGAAGGCGCGGTTTATGACGGAGGGGGGCCGGGGAGTCAACGGACGCCCCGGATATGGGCATGGTTTCAGGGCTTTCCGCCGTCGAGGACCATCACCTTCAGCCGGCCGGCGCCATCAGTGGATGTCCTCGTTGATCAGGCGCGGTCGCAAGCCGGCGGATTTCACCGCCTCGACCATGGCCATGAACCGGGCGAAGGGAACCTCGCCGTCGGCGCGGACATCGACGATCGCCTCCGGATGGACGGCCGCCAGCGTCCGCAGGCGCGCGGTGATGTCGGCTGGAGCGGTCTCGACCACATCCTCGCCGTGAACGAGGAAATAGCGCCCCTGGTGCAGGGACAGGAACGTCGCCTGGCGGCCCGGAAAGCAGTCCATGTGGGAAAAGGCCGGCGGCAGCGCCAGCTCGGCCTGGGGCGCGGCCGGCGACTGCTGCGCGACGATCAGCGTCGCGGCGAACAGGCCCAGCAGGACGCCGACCAGCGGCGCGACGTTGGGCGCGGCCATCGGCTCGCCCGCGAACCTGCCCGCCACCCGCGCCATCAGTGGATTTCCTCGTTGATGAAGCCGGCCTTCAGCCCGGCGTCGTCCAGGCCGCGGACCACGGCGGCCACGGCCTCGTAGCGTACGTCGGCGTCGGCGCGGATCGTCACGATCCTGAGACCATGCTCCCGCGCCTCCCGGACCGCATCGGCCACGGCGGCGTCCGGACCGGCCATGCGGGTCGCCCCGACATAGGCCTGCCCGTCACGTTGGATGGAAATGTAGACGCCCTTGGGCCAGTCGACGCCCGGCGGCGGGCCCATGTTGCACGCCGGAGCGTCGATATTGACGCCCTTCTCGAGGTTTACGGCCGAGGTCGCCACCACCGCGAACACGGCCAGCAGCACGCCGATCATGGGCGCTAGGTTCAGCGCCTTCAGCGGCTCGCCCGCAAACCGACCGGCCAGTTTCTGGGCCATCCGCGCCTCTCCCTCGGAACGAGAGTGGCGCGGCGGCGAAAGACTGACAAGCGTAATTTACGGCCGTTGCAGCGGATTGCGCACGCGCACCCGGTCGCTGCGCTGGACGCCCAGGCCGTCGAGGTCGAAGCGCAGCTCCTTGCCCTCCGGCACGAGCGCGCGGCAGAGGTCCGGACGCTCGCGGACCAGGGTGATGGCCACGACGGAGTCGCGGCGGTTGGCCTCGACCTTGAAGTCCTCGGCCTTGGTGCAGCCGTTCGACGACACCCGCGCCACCAGTTCGCCCTTATCCAGTCCCACGGCGTAGATCGACTCCAGGTCGTCGCTGTCGTTGATCTTCACGGTCACGTCGCGCTTGCCGCCGTGGTCGGCGTCGATGATGACGCAGGCCGAGGTCGACAGGCCCGCGGCGATCACCAGGGCCAGCACGGCCAGTTTCTTCTGCATGTTCTTGAACCCCTCAGCGGCCGAACTTGGCCTCGGCGGAGAGGAGCGCTCGGCGGCTGAACCCGGGATGAATTACCGAAAGTTCACAACCGGGCGGCGTGGCGAATGCGGATGATGGTCACGATATCGTCGCCAACGTGGTAGCGGATCAGATACGGCGGCACGATCGTCAGCTCACGCAAGGTCGCCGACAGGTCAGCGAGCGCTCGCGAAGTCCAGACTACTTGCGCCAAGCCGCCGGAGCCGGCTGCTCGCCTGGCTTGCCCCAGGTGTCGAGCCAAGCCGCCACCTCTTCATGAGGCACCACTCGGCCGGCCGCCATGTCAGCCAGCCCTTCGGCGTCGGCCGCAGCCTCGGCTTCGTCATCCAGCTCGAAAATGGACGCTTCGATATCCATGGCCAAAGTCTACCACAGGATAGCCGGCCTTCAACGAGGGCTCAAAGCCGCGCCGCGTGCCAGTCGATGTGGTCGCCGATGAACGTGGCGATGAAGAAGTAGCTGTGGTCGTAGCCTTCCTGGCGGCGAACCGTGACCTTCAGCCGGGCCTCTGCGCCGGCCTCTTCCAGCAGCTCCGGCTTCAGCTGGCTTTCCAGGAAATTGTCGGCCAGGCCCTGGTCGACCAGGATCTCGTCGAAGCCTTCGCCGAAGCCGTCCTCGATCAGGGCGCAGGCGTCGTGGGCCCGCCACGCGGCGGGGTCGGCGCCGAGATAGGCCGTCAGGGCCTTGTCGCCCCAGGGGCAGTTCAGCGGCGAGACGATCGGCGAGAACGCGCTGACCGACTTGAAGAGGCCGGGATTGCGCAGCGCGATGGTCAGGGCGCCGTGGCCGCCCATCGAGTGGCCGAAGATTCCCCGCCGGGCCGGATCCAGCGGGAAGGCGCCGTCGACGGCCTCCAGCAGGTCCTTGGTGACGTAGGAATACATCTGGAAGTGCGGCGCCCAGGGCGCTTCAGTGGCGTCCACATAGAAGCCCGCGCCCTGGCCCAGGTCGTAGGCCGGGTCGTCGGCCACGCCTTCACCGCGCGGGCTGGTGTCGGGCGCGACGATCGCCACGCCGTGCTTGGCCGCCCAGGCGTAGGCCCCGGCCTTGGTGGTGAAGTTGTCTTCCGTGCAGGTCAGGCCCGACAGCCAGACGAGATAGGGAAACGGCCCCTCCCCGCCCTTGCTGTCTTTGGCAGGAACCCAGACGCTGAACTTCATCGGCGTGCCGGTGCTGACGCTGTCGTGCCGGCAGTAGCGCAGCGTCCCGCCCTGGGTGCGGTGGGTGGCGAGGGTTTCGACGTTGGACATTATGATACGCCGGAGATCCCCCTCCGGCCCTCCGGGCCACCTCCCCAGAGGGGGAGGATCTGATCAGCAAGATGCTCCCCTCTTGGGGGAGCTGTCGCGGAGCGACTGAGGGGGTCTCCCCCGACTTAGAACGTCACCACGGTCCGGATGCTCTCGCCGGCGTGCATCAGGTCGAAGGCCTCGTTGATGCGTTCCAGCGGCAGGACGTGGGTGATCATCGGGTCGATCTGGATCTTGCCGTCCATGTACCAGTCGACGATCTTGGGCGTGTCGGTGCGGCCGCGGGCGCCGCCGAAGGCCGTACCCTTCCAGACCCGGCCGGTGACCAGCTGGAACGGACGGGTGGCGATCTCCTTGCCGGCCTCGGCCACGCCGATGATGATGCTCTCGCCCCAGCCGCGGTGGCAGGCTTCCAGCGCCGTACGCATGACGCCGGTGTTGCCCGTGGCGTCGAAGGTGTAGTCGGCGCCGCCGTCGGTCAGGGCCACCAGGTGGGCGACCAGATCGCCCGAGACGTCCTTCGGGTTCACGAAGTGGGTCATGCCGAACTTACGGCCCCATTCCTCGCGGTCCGGGTTGATGTCGACGCCGACGATCATGTTGGCGCCCACCAGCTTCAGGCCCTGGATGACGTTGAGGCCGATGCCGCCCAGGCCGAAGACGATGGCGTTGGCGCCCGGCTCGACCTTGGCGGTGTTGGTGACGGCGCCGACGCCCGTGGTCACGCCGCAGCCGCAGTAGCAGGCGGTCTTGAACGGGGCGTCCTTGCGGATGCGGGCCACGGCGATCTCGGGCAGCACGGTGTAGTTCGAGAAGGTCGAGCAGCCCATGTAGTGATGGATGGTCTGGCCCTTGTAGGAGAAGCGGCTGGTGCCGTCCGGCATCAGGCCCTTGCCCTGGGTGGCGCGGATCGCCGTGCAGAGGTTGGTCTTGCCCGACAGGCAGCTTTTGCACTGGCGGCATTCGGGCGTGTAGAGCGGGATCACGTGGTCGCCGACCGCCAGGCTGGTCACGCCGGCGCCGACCTCGACCACCACGCCCGCGCCCTCGTGGCCCAGGATCGACGGGAACAGGCCTTCGCTGTCGAGGCCGTCCAGAGTGTAGGCGTCTGCCACACCGACGCCTACACCCTGGACGGTCTGGACAGCGAAGGCCTGTTCCCGTCGATCCTGGGCCACGAGGGCGCGGGCGTGGTGG
>JASGDR010000651.1:0-4225 GCA_047607095.1 Caulobacter sp. | reverse complement strand
TGCCCCGTCCCGACCACGGCTAGGACACGAGCGTCAAGCCGCGCCAGATGCTTGACCGCCACCGCATCGGAGGCGGCGGTCAAGCATCTGGCGCGGCTTGACGCTCGTGTCCTAGCCGTGGTCGGGACGGGGCATCAAGCCTTTTGGGAGGCCATGGCCGTGGCCGAGGTGCGAGACCTGGAGGAGGTCTGGGTCTGCGGGCGCAACGCCGCCGCCGTCGAGGCTCTGGCCGGGCGCCTGGTCGATGCCGGCTTGCCGGCGCGCGCTGGGGTCAAGGAGGAGGCCATTCCCAGGGCCGATATCGTCTGCACGGTGACGGCCGCGCGCCAGCCGCTGTTTTCGGCGTCGCTGATATCGCCGGGGACCCATATCTCGGCCATGGGCGCAGACGGACCCGGCAAGCAGGAGCTGGATCCGGCTCTGTTCGAAAGCGCCGCCCTATGGGCCGACGCCCCTGAACAATCTGCGCGGATCGGCGAGTTCCAGCACCTTTCGGCGGCCTTGATGGTCGATATCCATGCGATCGGCGACCTGATCGACGGTCGCCTGCCGGGGCGCTCCGCCTCCGACGCCATCACGATCTACGACAGCTCGGGCTTGGCGTTGCAGGACCTGGCCATCTGCGCCTTCGCCCTCGATCGGGCCCAAGCCGAGGGCGTCAGCCTGTCGCTGGACCTTGGCTAACCCTCATCTACGTCCTGGAGACATTGAAATGCCTGACCTGGCCTCATTGCCCGTCACGCCGGCGGACATTGATGCGGCGGCGATCCGCATCGCGCCCTTCGTCCACCGTACGCCCGTCCTAACCTCGCGTCGAATAGACGAAATCCTGGGGGCGCGGGTCGTTTTCAAGTGCGAGAACCTTCAGCGTATCGGCGCCTTCAAGGCCCGGGGCGCGCACAACGCGGTCTTTTCGTTGTCCAAGGAGCAGGCCGAACGGGGCGTGGTCACCCACTCCTCGGGAAATCACGCCGCGGCGCTGAGTCTGGCCGCGCGCAATCGCGGCGTGGCCGCTCATATCGTCATGCCGTCCAACGCGCCGACCGCCAAGGTCGACTCCGTTCGCCGGCTGGGCGGCCTGATCACCTTTTGCGAACCCACCATCGCCGCGCGCGAAGCGGCCGCCGAGCTGATCGCGCGCGAGCATGGCGCCACCCTCGTGCATCCGTACGACGACTTAAACGTCATCGCCGGCCAGGGCACCGCGGCGGCGGAACTTTTGGCCGATCATCCCGATCTTGACGCGCTGCTAGCACCGGTCGGCGGCGGCGGGCTGATGTCCGGCGCGGCGGTGGCTGCGCGCGCCGCGAGCGCCTCGGTGCGTATTCTGGCCGCCGAACCGGCCCAGGCCGACGATGCCTGGCGCTCGTGGTCGAGCGGCGTACTGACGGCGGGAGATCCGCCCAACACCATCGCCGATGGTCTGCGCACCACCCTCGGCGCCAACGGCTTCGTCATTCTGCGCGCGCTGCTCGACGATTTCGCGACGGTGAGCGAGCCGGCGATCGTCGAAGCCATGCGACTGGTCTGGGAGGTCCTGAAGGTGATCATCGAGCCAAGCAGCGCGGTTCCCGTCGCGGCCCTGCTCGAAGGCAAGCTCGACCTTGCGGAGCGCAAGGTGGGCGTGATCCTTACCGGCGGCAATGTCGATCTGGACGGCCTGCCCTGGCTTACCCGATGAGCGATGTTCTCGCCTTAGGCAACGCCGAAACCTTGGCCCGACTGCGTCGCGGCCAGGGGGCGGTCTGGATGCGGCCGTCTGGCCCCGTCACCGATCGCGCCGCGACGATCTCCATGGACGACGTCGATCAGGCCGTGGCGCGCATGACGCGCTTTCGCCCCGTGCTACGGCGGCTGTTTCCGGACAAGGGGTGGGACGGCAGGATCGTCTCCCCGCTGCTCGACTATCCCGCTCCGCCGATCGGTTTGGAGCGCTTGTTGGTCAAGGCCGATCACGACTTGCCGGTGACGGGCTCGATCAAGGCGCGCGGCGGCATTTATGAACTGCTGTGCCGGATCGAACGGATCGCCCTGGCCGAGGGGCTCATCGAGGCGGGCGGCGACTATGAGCATCTGCTCGCACCGGATGCGGTCGAGGTCATGGCGCGCCATACCGTGGTCGTGGCCAGCACTGGCAATCTTGGCTACAGCATCGGCTTGGCGGCGCGAGCGTTTGGCCTGAACGCCGAAGTTCACATGTCGCATGACGCCAAGGCCTGGAAGAAGGAGCGTCTGGTTCGCCTGGGCGCAAAGGTCGTCGAGCACGACTGCGACTACTCCTTGACCGTGGCGCGGGCGCGGGCCGCCGCGTCCGCCTGCGGCGCGCAATTCATCGATGACGAAGCTTCGCGCGAGTTGATGATCGGCTACGCCATGGCCGCCGACGAACTGATTGGACAGCTCCGGGACCAAGGCGTGCAGCCTTCGCCCGCGCGGCCGTTGATCGTCTATCTGCCGTGCGGCGTGGGCGGGGCGCCGGGCGGCGTGACCTTTGGCCTCAAGGCGCGGCTGGGCGAAGCCGTGATCTGCGTCTTCGTCGAGCCGGTCGCCTCGGCCTGCGTCCTGGCGGCCTTGGCCGTCGGGGGCGGCGAGCCGGTGTCAGTGTACGATGTCGGGCTCGACAATCGTACGCTCGCGGATGGCCTGGCCGTACCGCTGGCCTCGCGTCTGGTGCTCGACACGGTGGGCGACAAGATCGACGCTGTCGTCGCCCTGACCGATGAGACCATGACGCGTTGGGTTTCCCGCGCCTGGCGCGAGGCCCGGTTGAGGCTTGAGCCTTCCGCCGCGGCGAGCATCGCCGCCGTGGGATCCTATCTCCAGGCCGCTTCGGATTTGCGTGACCTGAGCGGCGCGCACCACGTGGCCTGGACGACGGGCGGCTCTCTGCTGCCGCAGGACGAATTCGAACTTCTGATCGCCGATTAGGCGCGGCTTCAGGCGCGGCGGGCGCCCGACCAGGGCGTCCGTGGCGCCCGATGATTGGGCGGCTCTGCTCATTTGAAAGTTCGCTCTTCCTTTCTCTTATCCCGTGACGCGCTAATTTTCAAAAACGGGGTAGGGCTGGCGGCGCGCGGATCCGGCCCGCATTGTGATCAAGTCATTGAATAGTGAGCTGGATATACAGCCAGGCGGTGAAAAATCCGCCAAATAAGCCGCTGATTTCAACCGTCGCCTGTATCGAGGCTTTGCCCGCTGTCTTTGGCGGCGCGCGCGATTAGTCGGCCATTCCCCCAGCTAATACCTCCGCTAGTTTTTCGCCTTTGATGTTTCAAGGCCCTGGCATCGACACTGAATTGTCAATGAAGACGTCCATGTCGCCAAGACACTGCAAATTGAGCTCGCACTCTCGTGGAGTGAGGTCGCGATCCTCTCTGTGTTGAGCGCCGGACGTGCGTCTTGTTCAAGAAAAGAGGGGAAAATGTACCAATTGACGAAAAGCAAACGACAAAATCGGCGCATGAATTTTGGCGCGGCGGGGCTTGGAGTTCTTCTGGGGTCGACGATCTTGACGCCGATCGCGGCGCAAGCGGCCGACGACACTGTTCAGGTTCAGGAGATCGTGGTCACCGGATCGCGGATCACGCGCGAGGGTTTCTCCACGCCGACGCCTGTTTCGACGGTCACCAGCGAGGATCTGGCCAAGTCCGGCGTGACGAATGTCGGGGTCTATCTGGCGAACCTGCCTTCGTTCGTTCCCACCAGTTCGCCCCAGTCGTCGGGCAATATCGACGCCGGCGCCGGATCGAGCTTTCTGAACCTGCGAGGGCTGGGCATTCAACGGACGCTGGTGCTGGTCAATGGCGAGCGCCATGTGGCCACCAACGCCGCCGGCGTCGTCGACATCAACGTGCTGCCGTCCATCGCCGTCGAGCGGGTCGACGTGGTCACGGGCGGAGCGTCGGCGGCCTGGGGCTCGGACGCCGTCTCTGGGGTGGTCAACCTGATCACCAATGACAAAATGACCGGCTTCAAGGCCGAGGCCCAGGCCGGGATCTCGCAATATGGCGACGGCGAGGACTATCGGTTGGCCGCCATGGGCGGGACCAGCTTCGCCGGCGGTCGCGGCCATCTGATGGTGGCCGGCGAATATCAGCGCAATCAGGGCATCACCACGTCGAACGGTCGCGACTGGGCCGAGGAGGGGTGGGCGATCATCACCAACGCCAACGCCAGTTCGGGCGGGTCTTCGGCTCTGGTGCGCGCCAACGTGCAGCAATCGATC
>JASGDR010000650.1:0-6805 GCA_047607095.1 Caulobacter sp. | reverse complement strand
GTCCGCGCGCCGGCTCCGGCCGCCGCCCCGACCTCCAGCCCGGTCCACGCCGCCCAGGCCCGCGCCCAGAGCTTCGTCCGCCCGGGCCGCTCCGGCGGCGCGGCGACCAAGGTCGACGAGTGGGAAGAGTTCTGAGCCGAAAGGTTCAGTCCCTGACGGAAAGGGCGGCTCGCGAGGGCCGCCCTTTTTCGTTCAGCCCAGGCCCGTCCCGGCGGCCGGCCGCGATCCTGATCGTATGGCGACGACTTCGTCCGTCGAGCGCCCGCCGGGCCAAGCGCGCTCTAGTGTGAGAACCGACGAATCGGACGGAGCGCTCCCGTGATCCCAATCGTGTTCTGGCTGCTGGCCGCCGGCATGCTGGCCGCCGCGGCCTTCGCGGACGCGCTGCGCGTCTGGCTGCTGGCCCTGATCGCCGCCGCCCTGTGCTGGGACAACCTGATCATCGCCGCCGGATCCTCGATCGGCGCCGGCGAGCTGCTGAGGGGCCTGTCCATCCCGCGCTACGTGGCTCACGCCGTGCTGACGCCGCTGCTGATGCTCGTCGCCTTCGGCGTCGCGGGCCTGCGCCGCCGGATCTGGCTGTGGGTGCTGGCGGCCGTGCTGATCGCCGTCGGCGTCTGGACCGACCTCGTGCACATGAACCTGGAGCTGCGCGAATACGCCGGCACCCTGCGCTACGCCTATGCGCACGCCGGGCCGCCCATCCCCTCGATCGTGACGGTGCTGGTGCTGGTCGGTGCCGGCGTGGTGCTGTGGCGGCGCGAAGGCCTGCCCTGGCTGTGCCTGGGCGCGATGGCCATGTTCGCCGCCGCCGGCAGCGGGATCTTCTGGCTGGGCAACGCCGGCGAGCTGGCGCTGATCTGGTCGATCGCCTTCACCGCGTTCCGACGCCGTCAGAACCAGCCGGCCTCGCGCAGCGCCTTGGCGTAGGCGCGGCTGACCGGAACCTCGGCGCCGGAGGTCAGGGTCAGGGTCGCGCGGCCGTCGCCGCGCCTGGCCTCGACCACCGCCTCGCGCGCCACCCACCACGAGCGGTGGGTCTGGGCGCCCTCGATGCCTTCCAGCTCGGCCACCGCGTCGGACAGGCGCATCAGGATCAGGTCCTCGCCCTTGGAGGTGTGCAGGCGAAGATAGTGGTCCTCGGCGGCCACGGCGTAGAGCGTCGCGCCGCGCAGCTTGGCCGGCAGGCGTTCGAGGAACCGCGCCGGCGCGGCCTCGGGCGGGGCGGCGTGGGTTTCGAGCGGCCGGCGGGCGGTGACGAAGTTCAGGGTCGTGATCGTCGCGGTGACGACCAGCACCGGCAGGAAATAGAGCGGCAGGCTCTCCATGCGCGGCAGCCGGCCGAACATCAGGCTCGACATCGCCCAGACATAGATCGTGCCCGGCAGGGCCACGCCGAGGGTGATCACCATCCCGCCGACGAACGGCCGCCGCTCGGTCAGGCCGCTGTTCTGGACGAGGCCGTTGACGCCCGCGCCCGCCGCCGCGCCCGACAGGCACAGCACCAGCCAGTAGACGATGCGGATTCCCAGCGGCGCGGCCCCCGATCCGAAGGCGCCGACGAAGGCCAGGAACAGCCCGGCCACCGTCGCCACCACGAGGCCGCGTCCGTGCCGGGCGACGAAGGCCGCCGTTCGCGAAGCGTGAACGGCGCCCGGCGGCGATTGGCGAAGCGAAGCCGTCGGCTGGCGTAACGTCGATTGAGGCACTGGCCGGCGGGCTCCTACAGCGGTCTTCGAAAGCGGCGACGCAAGCCTGACGCCGAACGGAGATCAAGATGTCCGACACCGCCCTGTCAATGCATGACGCCGCCGCCCGCCGTATCCGCCGCCGCGGCGTGGCCGGGGTGCTCGTCGCCACGGCGCTGGCCGCCGCGCCCGTGCTGATGCTGCACGCCGCCCCTCACATGCCGAACCTGTCGCTGATCGCGGCGGCGCCGCTGAAGATCCAGATCCACGTCGCCGCCGCCCTGACCGCTCTGGTCATCGGCACGGTGCTGATGGTCGGCGTGAAGGGCACGCGCCTGCACCGCACGCTGGGCTGGACCTGGGTGCTCGCCATGGCGAGCACGGCGATCAGCTCGCTGTTCATCCGCGAGATGAACCATGGGGCGATGAGCTGGATCCACCTGCTGTCGGGCTGGACCATCGTCGCCCTGCCGATGGCCGTCTACGCCGCCCGCCGCCATAACGTTCACATGCACCGCCGCTTCATGACCGGCCTGTTCGTGGGCGGCCTGGTCGTCGCCGGCGGCTTCACCTTCCTGCCGGGCCGCCTGATGTGGCGCGTCTTCTTCGGCTGAACCCTCGCTCTTTTCGAACGCTCATTCTCTCAGAGGACCAAAAGACCATGATCCGCTCGACCCTGATCGCCGCCGCCCTGCTGCTTTCTCCCCTGGCCGTCGCCCACGCGCAGGAGGCCGCCCCCGCCCCCGCTCATGCCGAAGCCTCGGCCGCCGTCACCTTCAGCTTTCCCGACATCAAGACCCACAAGGGCGCCCTGCATGTCGCCCTGTTCGACAGCGCCGAGGGGTGGACCTCGAACAAGTCGATCCGCGCCGTGACGGTCGAGGCTTCCGACGCCGATCCCAAGGCGCGGTTCGAGGGGCTTCCGGCCGGGACCTACGCCGCCCGCGTGTTCCAGGACATCGACGGCGACGGCAAGATGAACCGCAACGCCTTCGGCATTCCCTCCGAGCCGTTCGGCTTCTCCAACGGCGCGGTGCCGATCATGGGCCCGCCCAGCTTCGAGGCGGCCGCCTTCAAGGCGCAGGCCGGCGACAACGCCCAGACACTTCCCCTGTACTGAGGTCGCTTGCGAGCCGCGAGGCGACCCCGGTCCGAAGCGCGGCGCTCTTGCCAGGGCGCCGCGCGCGGGCCTATCCGGGGACACCGAAGTTCTCGGGGGGCCTTCTCGACATGACCGCCGCCAAGCCCCGCGCCCGCTCCGGCGGGCGGGGCCGTCCGTCCAAGGCCAAGGGCCTGGACCTGAAGGAAACCATCCTCGACTCGGCCGAGGGCCTGTTCGCGCGCCACGGTTTCCACGGCGTGACCACCCGCCAGGTGGCCGCCGAGGCGGGCGTCGACACCGCCCTGATCCACTACTATTTCGGCGCCAAGCGCGAGCTGTTCGACGCGGTGTTCCTGCGCCGGGCCGAGATCCTCAACCAGGCCCGCAGCGTCTCGATGAACGCCTATGTCGAGGCCCACGGCCAGGGGACCATGACCGTCGAAGGCGTGATCGAGGCCTTCATCGATCCCTTGCTGCGCATCTCGCAGGACGGCGGCCAGGGCTGGAAGAGCTACTTCGCGCTGGTGGCCCAGGTGAACAACACCCCGGCCTGGGGCGGCGAGACCATGGCCCGGTTCTTCGACCCCGTCGTCCACCAGCTGGTCGACACGCTGAAGGTCGTCCGTCCCGACGCGGAATATCGCGACCTCTACTGGTGCTATCAGTTCCTGACCGGCTCGATGATGCTGGCCCTGTCGGAGACCGGGCGGATCGACTCCCTGTCGGAAGGCCTCTGCCACTCCAGCGACCTTGAGGCCGTGCGCGCGCGCCTCTTCGCCTATTGCGCGGCGGGCTTCGAAGCCGTCGTGAGCCGGCGCAAGGCCTAGCCGGCTTCCCTTCCTTCAGCGAAGCGGGAGGGGCCTTCATGGTGGCCATCCGTCCGAGGAACACGCTTTTCATCACCTGATGAAAAAACGCTGGCGCAATTTCCGAACCTAGGTGACAGTGACGTCGAATTCCTGCGGCGGTGAAATCGTGCGGGAATCGCCGGTAACGAGGCTGCGTGAGATGGCTCGGCCGGCGAAAGGGACGAAACGCATCTAGGGAAGAGGGGCTTGCCCATGAAAACGATGTGGAAGGCCGCGCTGCTGGCTGGCGCGGCGTGGGGCGCGACGTGCAATCTGGCCGCGGCCCAGGAGCAGCCGGCCGCCGAACCGTCGGTCGGCGTCGAGGAGGTGGTGGTCACCGCCCGCCGGCGCGAGGAAACCCTGAAGGACGTGCCGGTGGCCGTCTCGGCCTTCAGCGCCGACAGGCTGGAGAAGCAGGGCGCGTCCGACATCACCACCCTGCAGCAGACCACGCCCAACATCACCGTCCAGGTGGCCCGGGGTTCGAACTCCACCCTGATCAGCTACATCCGCGGCGTGGGCCAGCAGGACCCGCTGTGGGGCTTCGAGCCGGGCGTGGGCCTTTATATCGATGACGTCTACGTGGCCCGTCCGCAGGGCGCGGTGCTCGACATCTTCGACATCGAGCGCATCGAGGTGCTGCGCGGCCCGCAGGGCACGCTCTACGGCCGCAACACCATCGGCGGGGCCATCAAGTACGTCACCAGGAAGCACGACGACGAAACGGCCCTGAAGCTGAAGGGCACGGTCGGCTCCTACAACCAGCGTGACGGCCTGATCGCCGCCTCGACCCCGCTGGGCGGCGGCCTCTCGATCGGCGGCGCCTACGCCATCTACAAGCGCGACGGCTACGGCAAGAACCTGACCACCGGCGCCGACCAGTACAACAAGGACGTCCAGGCCGGCCGCCTCAGCGTCGAGTACGCGCCGAACGACGACCTGTTCTTCCGCATCGCCTACGACAAGGTGGTCGATGACAGCAACGCCCGCCACGGTCACCGCGAGCTGCCCACCCTGACCGGCGGCTACAAGGTGCTCGACACCTACGACACGCAGGCCGGCCTGGGCGACGACAACCACGTGGAGACCGAGGGCGTCTCGGCGCTGGCCACCTGGAAGGCGAGCGAGCACCTGACGTTCAAGTCGATCACGGCCAACCGCAAGGGCCACACCCAGACCAACATCGACTTCGACGGCACGCCGCTGCCGACGCTGGACGTGCCGGCCACCTACGGCGACCGGCAGTTCTCGCAGGAACTGCAGGCGGTCTACGCCGACGAGACCTTCCAGGGCGTGTTCGGCGTCTACTACATGAACAGCCAGGCCTCGGGCGAGTTCGACACCATCGCCGGCAACCTGGGCGTGGCCATCGCCGCCGCCGGCAAGGTCAACACCCGCAGCTTCGCGGTGTTCACCGACGTCTCGGCCAACTTCACCGACCGCTTCAAGGTCTCGCTGGGCGGCCGCGCGACCCGCGACCACAAGACCGGCACGGTGGTGCGCCTGTTCTACCTGGGCGCCACCAAGACCCCGTGGCAGGGCGGAACCGCCCGTCCGGTGCTGCAGACCCGCACCAACTACACCGCCACCAAGACCTTCGAGGAGTTCACCCCGCGGGTCAGCGCCTCGTACGACTTCTCCGACGACCTGACCGGCTACGTCTCCTATTCCAAGGGCTTCAAGTCCGGCGGCTGGGACATGCGCGGCGACGCCTTCCTGACCCCGCAGACCACGGCCGGCTACGAGCCCGAGACGGTCGACGCCTACGAGGCGGGCCTGAAGGGCTACCTGTTCGATCGCCGCCTGTCGTTCGCCTCGGCCGCGTTCCGCTCGAAGTACAAGAACCAGCAGGTCACCACCCAGGTGGCCGTGCCCAGCGGCATCGCCAGTTCGGTCGACAACGCCGGCGCCTCGACCATCTGGGGCCTGGAGTTCGAAGGCACGGCGCGCTTCACGCCGAACCTGTCGAGCACCCTGGCGTTGGGCTACATCAAGGCCAAGTACGACGAGTTCCAGCGCTACGACGCCGTCACCGGCACGATCGTCAACGTCGCCGACCTCTACGGCTTCCAGAACACGCCGGAAAAGACCGCCAACCTCAGCGTCACCTGGACCGGCCAGCTGCTGGACGGGCGCCTCGCCGTCACGCCGATGGTCAGCTACCGCGACAAGTACCAGCAGTTCGAGCAGCCGCTGCCGAGCCTCGACCAGAAGGCCTTCACCCTGGTCGACCTCAGCGCCGTGTGGACCGCGCCGGGCGGTCGCTACAAGGTCTCGCTGGTCGGCAAGAACCTGACCGACGAAACCTATCGCATCGGCGGCTACAATTTCGGCGTGGCGACCTATAACAACTCGGTCATCGGCTTCTACGGCCCGCCGCGCAGCGTCATGGCGAGCCTGGAGTTCAACTTCTAATTCTTCTCGGTCGAGATTTGGCGGGGCTCGCTGCAACGGGCCCCGCCGTCCTTTTTCGAGAAGCGTGCGCGTAACCAGAGGGGGCGGGCGATGAGCGAGACGACCGGCGGGGCCGCCGCGACGGGCAGGAACGGCTACCGCTACGTGGTGCTGGCGACGCTGATCCTCGTCTACACCCTGAACTTCCTCGACCGGCAGATCCTCGGGATCCTGGCCAAGCCGATCAAGGACGAGTTCGGCCTCACCGACGGCCAGTTCGGCCTGATGGGGGGACTGGCCTTCGCTCTGCTCTACACCACCCTGGCGATCCCGATCGCCTGGCTGGCCGACCGTTTCAGCCGCGTCTGGATCATGACCGCGGCCCTGACCGTGTGGAGCGGCTTCACCGCCCTGTGCGGCTTCGCCGGCGGCTTCTGGCAGCTGTTCTTCTCGCGCATGGGCGTGGGCGTCGGCGAGGCCGGCGGGGTGGCGCCGGCCTATTCGCTGATCGCCGACTACTTCCCCAAGAGCCAGCGGGCGCGGGCCCTGGCGGCCTACGCCTTCGGGATCCCGCTGGGCTCGGGCCTGGGCACGCTGGTCGGCGGCCTGCTGGCGGCGACCTACGGCTGGCGCACGGCCTTCATCGTCGTCGGCTGCCTGGGCGTCGTCCTGGCGCCGGTCTTCCGCGCCATCGTCAAGGACCCGGCCCGCGGCGGCGGCGACCGCGTGGAGGGCGCCCCGCCGTCCCCGCCGGCCCCGGCCATGCCGCTGGG
>JASGDR010000649.1:0-3183 GCA_047607095.1 Caulobacter sp. | reverse complement strand
GTGGCCCAGGCGGCCGCGGCCTCGACGCTCGCCGACGACGCCGCGCCGGCCGTGGTCGCCCACCAGCTGGCCAAGGGCGTCGACGCCGCCCTGGCGCGCCAGGAACTGATGCAGGCCGCGTCCCTGCCCGAACGCGCCGAGGCCGCCGCCCGTCCGGCCGCCCCCCATCCGGCCGACGGCCGCGCCGTCGAGGACAAGACCGGTCCCCGCTGGGTGTTCGACGTGCCGTTCGCCACGCCCCAGGGCTCGGCCGTCGCCCAGTTCGAGATCAGCCGCGACGGCGGCGGGGCCGGAGCCGCCGGCGGACCGGACGAAGCCCGCACCTGGAAGGTCCGCTTCTCGCTCGACGTCGAGCCCATGGGCCGCATCGACGCCCAGCTGGCCCTGACCGGCGACCGCGCCCGCGTCTCCCTCTGGGCCGAGCGCGTCGAGACCATGACCCGGCTGCGCGGCGGCCAGGAGATCCTCGACGCCGCCCTGCGCGACGCGGCCCTGGAGCCGGAGGTGGCCTTCCACGCCGCGCCGGCGCCGGTCGCCGCGCCACCCGCGCCCGGCCGCTTCGTGGACCGCGCCACATGACCCGCGTCTCGGGCCCCCGCATCGCCGTCGCCCTGCGCTACGATGCGCCCGACGCCCCGCGCGTGATCGCCAGCGGTCGCGGCTGGGTGGGCGACAAGATCGTCGAGACCGCCCGCGAGCACGGCGTGCCGCTGGAGGAGAACCCGGCCCTGGCCCAGGCGCTGTCGACCATCCCGCTCGAGGAAGAGATCCCCGAGGCGCTCTATGTCGCGGTGGCCGAGATCCTGGGCTTCATCCTGCGCACGGCCGGCAAGTAGCCGCTCAGGCCCGCTGGTCCTTCATCAGCGCGGCCAGCGCCGGATCCGCCTCGTCGACGATCTCGCCGAAGGTGGCCTGATCCTCGTCCTGGCCCAGCTTGAAGCGCGCGTGGGTCTTCACCACCCGGGCCCGGAAGGCCACGACGTGCGGCAGGAGCTTGGCGTAGCGCTCGCCCAGCGCGTCCACCCGCCAGCCGTCGGGCTCCAGATGCTCCGACAGCGCCCGGATGGCGGCGTCGTTGTCGGCGGGGTTCAGGTCCAGTTCCACCTCGAAGGCGGCGTAGGCGTAGACCCAGGTCGGCGCCCAGGCCGGGCGCGACACCCAGCGCGGCGGCACATAGGCGTGCGGTCCCAGCACCTGCACCAGCGCGCGGGGCTCGCGCTCGGCCAGCGCCGCCTGCGGGTTGGAGCGGGCGAAGTGGCCGATCAGCGCCGTCACCGCCCCGTCCTCGCCGGTCTCGGCCAGCAGGGGCAGGGGCGTCGACAGGAAGCCGTCGGGGCCGTGCGACACCACCAGGGCCAGCACCTGCCGGCGCACTAGGTCGGCGACATCCGAGGGGCGCCTGGGCGAAAAGAGACCGCTCACGAGACGGCGGCTCCCGGCGGCTTCTTCCAGACGCCGTCGACGGCGCATTTGGCGAAGGCCCCGAACAGCGCCTGCTGCTCGCGCCAGGCCGCCGCGCCGGAATCGCCCATGTGGCCCGAAGCCATGGCCGTCTTGACCATGATCGGGTTCTTGGCGGTCGAGAGCGCCCGGGCCTTCACGGCGAACTTCACGGGCTCCCAGAACGCCACCCGGTCGTCGGCGACGCTGCCGGTGGCCAGCAGGGCCGGGTAGGCGGCCGGCTTCAGCTGGTCGTAGGGGGAGTAGGACAGGACGTAGGCGTAGTCCTCGGGCACGCGCGGGTCGCCCCAGACCGGCAGGGCGGTCTTGCCCAGCGGATGGGTGTCGAAGTCGTCCATGGTGTTGACCACGTCGACGAACGGCACCTGGGCGATCACCCCGGCCCAGAGGTCGGGCCGCATGGTGTAGATCGCGCCCATCAGCAGGCCGCCGGCCGAATAGCCATGGGCCACGATCCGGCCGCGCGCGGTGTAGCCCTGGTCGGCCAGGTGCTCGGCGCAGGCGATGAAGTCGGTGAAGGTGGTCTTCTTTCCGTGCTTGAGCACCGAGCGCCACCAGCCGTTGCCGCGCTCGGCTCCGCCGCGCACGTGGGCGATGGCGTAGGTGAAGCCCTGATCCACCAGAGCGATGGCCGAGGGCGTGTATTCGGCCTCCACCGTCGCCCCGTACGAGCCGTAGCCGTAGAGGAACAGCGGTCGCTTGCCGTCGCGCCGCGCGTCCTTGCCGGTCAGGAGGGTGATCGGCACCAGGGCGCCGTCGGCCGCCTTGGCCTCGATCCGCTCGACCACGTAGCGCGAGGGATCGAAACCCTTGGGCAGCGACGGCGCGCCGACGGGCGCCGCGGTTCCGCTCGCCAGGTCCAGCCTGTGGGGACGCGGCGGCGACTTGGGCGACTGGTAGAGGAAGGCCAGCGCCTTGGCGTCGTAGCCCTGGCCGGCGGGGGCGGTCACGGCGTAGGCCGGCTCGGCGAAGGCGGCTTCGCGTTCCTGGCCGTCGAGGCCGCGCGACACCAGGCGGGGCTTGGCGTCGCGCCATTCCTCGCGCACCAGCTTGTCCTTGAACGGATGCAGGGCCGAGATGAAGCGGCCGGCCTGGTGGGGGATCAGTTCCTTCCAGTTCGCCCGGCCCGGCTTGTCGACCGGCGCGGTCATCACCTTGCCGTCGATCGCCCCGTCGGCGTCGGTGAGGATCAGCAGCTCGCCGTTCCAGTGGTCGACGTCGTAGCTGTGTCCGTCGCGGCGGGGTTCGACCACGATCGGCGTCGCGGTCGGATCGCCGGCGGGAACCAGCAGACACTCGGTCATCGCCCCGTTGAACAGGCGGATGACCACGAAGGCGCCCGAGGCCGTGGTCTTCAGGCCGACGAACAGGCCCGGATCGTCCTGGTCGTAGATGCGGACGCTCTGGCCCGTCTTCATGTCGCGCCGCCAGACGCTGTCGGGCCAGCCCTTCTCGTTGCGGCCGGTGTAGTAGAGGTGGCGGTTGTCGGTGGCGAAGGCGACGCCGCCGTGGGCGTTCTCGATGTCGTCGACCAGCATCTTGCCGGTGGCGACCTCGCGCACCCGCACCGAGAAGATGCCCGAGCCGGTCTGGTCGGCCGCCCAGCCGAACAGGGCGCCGTCGGGGCTGCGCTGGGGGCCGCTCCAGACGATCGAGTAGAAGGTCTTGCCCGCCGCCTCGGCGTTGACGTCGAGCAGCACCTGCTCGGGGCCGCCGCCGACG